>JBGQLF010000074.1:0-14166 GCA_041499985.1 Gemmataceae bacterium | reverse complement strand
TTACCTTGTGGGTTAGGCTTCCGATCCTGACGTCAGGATCGGAAGCCTAACCCACAAGGTAAAACTCCAACAGCGAGACTTTACTGATGGCCGTGAAAGTGGGAGACCGAATCCCGGATTGCCAGTTCCTCAGACCGGATAAGACGCTCGTGCGGCTGTCGGAGTTCCGGGCCCAGGCGCTGGTGCTGATCTTCCTGCGTCACCTGGCCTGACTGGCTTGTCGGGCGCACCTCGGCGAGGTGCAGCAGCGTTATCAGGAGATTGAACAGCTCGGCGGCGAAATACTCGTCGTCAGCTTCACCCAGCCGGAAAAACTGGCGGCCTATGTGGAGCGCCACGCCACTCCCTTCCCCGCGCTGGCCGATCCGGAACGGGCCGCCTATCAGGCTTTCGACCTCGGTCGCGGCTCCTGGTGGATGTTCTTGCGTGGTCATGTCCTCGGCCGCTACCTGAAACTGATAACTCACGGCTGGCGGCCAGAGAAAACCTCCGCGGTGGAAGACCTGTTGCAACTCGGCGGCGATTTTGTGCTCGATGACCAGCGCCGGCTCGTGTATGCCTATCGCAGTGTGGATGCGACCGATCGACCGTCGCCGGAGGAACTGGTGCGAGCTGTGCGGCGGGCGGTAGGGGTCGAGGAAAGGAAATAAAGTTGTTGCTGGTTCCTTGAGGGGGCATCCTCGGACAGTTGAAGTTGGAACCCATAGCCCAAGAGAGCTATCGTGCAGAAAATCGGTTGAGAGCGCCGCCCCTGACCACAGCCTGTTCGCTGCCGGAAATCGCTCACCAGATACCGGGCTGGAGACTCCACCGTGGAACAACACGTTACACAGATTCTCACCGAAATAGTCACCGTCATGCTTGGGCTGTGGCTCCTCTCCTTGGCGCGAAAACCGCCCACAATCGATACAGCCACTGGCTGTCTGATTCTCAGGCACAGCTGGCTTTTCCGGGGGGTAGGCGTGTGGACAGGCATGGCGTTGCCCGCGCTTGCTATCGGCTTGATAGTAGCCATACCTGTGCCAAATCTGGGCCAGCTCTGCGTCATTCTGCTATTCTTGGCCTTCGCGTTAGGCGGGATAGGTTTGTTGGTCGAAACCCTAACCGATCGGGTCATCGTGAACGCAGACGGTATTGCGGCACGATCCCCATGGCGCGGTTGGCGTACCCTCTTGTGGGAAGAGGTCGTGGAAGTATCGTATTCGCATATGAACAAATGGTTTGTTCTCGCAGGGCCCAAGCGGCAAAAGATCAGGGTGAGCATCTATCTTGTTGGCATCCGCTCCTTCCTCGCGATCCTGCAGGAGAAAGTTGAGCGCAAACGATATGTGAAGGCTGAGAAGGGCTTTGCTGAACTTGGCCTAAGCGCTCCATCGCCTCACAAGTGATATCCTTGATCCAGCCCCCGAGTACCCTCTTTACTTATCTCGCTTCTCGGGCACAGGTCCGGTCGGCGCCGGCACCATGAGGTTTAGGCCCTTCCCATCCATGTTTGTCCACAGCGTCCCCGGACCGCTTTGGTAGAGTCGCAAGATCAGGTTGGGATTCAATTGCTCGGCCAACGTATACCGCAAGAACGCATTGGGGTCATTCTGAAACACTTCCATCTTGAGCTGGTACAGGCTGCTCTTGGCCGTTTCCTTCAACTTGGTGACTTGCGTGTCGGCCTCGCCCAGGGCCTGTTTACGCTGGGCGTCGAGGGCGGCAATGCGAGCGGTGTAGTCAGCCTTGACCTTCTCGATCTCGGCCCCGGTGCGCAGATCCACGTTTTTGACCTCTTGTTCCAGGCCGGCGACGAGTAGCTTGGTCTGGGCCTGCACCTTGGCCAGCTCTTGCTTGATGAGCTGCTGTTCGCGTTCGACGTCTGCTTCGCTCTGGGCCATCGCCTCCTTGGTTTTGTTGGTCAGCTGCGTCTCGACGGCGAGCTGCTTGTCGCGAATCGGCTTCAGGTATTGCTCCGGAATGTCGATGCGGCGGATGAAGGCCGAGTTGACGGTGACGTTTTTCTCCTTGCAGACGCGCATCAGCTCCTGCGTGAAGTCTTGCTGGAATTTCTCGCGTTTGTCGCCCTCCAGGAAGTCCTGGGGGCCATAATCGAGACCGCGGTCCCGGCCGATGGCACGGGCCTGGACATTGATGACATTCTTTTCCACAGCTTGCCAGTTCCCATACTCGGCCACGAGCTTGGGCATGTCCTGCGGCAGCACTTCCCATTCCACGGTGCAGTCCATGTCGATGGTGACGCCCTTGGAGGTGAAATTGATCGCCGTGTTTTTGCCGCTCTCCGACTCCTTGACGAACGCCGTCTGGATCAAGCCGACTTCCGCCAGGACGACTTCATATTCCTTCGTGTTCAGATAATACAAACCCGGTTGGAACACTTCGGGAAGGATGCCCTTCTGATCCGGCTGCTCGGCGAAACGGCCCTTGCCATCGGTGCCGAGCAAGCGGCGGAGCACACCGACGAAGCCAGGCTTGATCTCGACCGCGTTGACCAGCTCCACATCAAAGCCATATTTGTTGACGCGGTAGGATCCCGGCGGCAGGACGTGGCGCTGGATCCCTTGCTCCCCTTCCTCGGCCAGAACGCGCCCCGCAGGCAACGGACGACCGCCGCGAGCCGTGACCAGTCCAACTTTGCCGGCCGGGATCACCGTGTTGTCCGCCAACTCGGTGGTGTAAAGGATCGGCGGGACGAAATGCCAACCTTCGCCCTTGACCTCACGCTGAATGCCCTTGTGCCCGTCTTCCGCCAGCACTTGCCCCGGCTCGAGCGCGGTCCCTTGCTTGGCGACGATGACGAGGTGTTTGCCCGGCGGCACGTAATGGAAGAAGAGGTTCCACGTCATCACGACGAACACGAAGGCAACGACAGTGATGACAGCCCAGACCATGGCGAGGCGTTTCCAGGGATCCCAGGCCCAGTTGGGGAGGGGATAGTCGTGGTCATGCGGATCCAGCGAGCGCGGCATGTGTATCTCCTCGATCGGCTATCGGCGGCGAAAAGGTGTCTGGAACTCTAAAGTCACAGTTCCAGACACCTTTTCGCCACCGTTTGTTACGGCACCTGGGACATCGGGTTCGGCGAGGCAGTCAGCTTGCCGGCGGCCGGCTGGCCGCGCAGCGAAGGTGGCGGAGTCAGATAGTCGGCGAACAGCTTGGCGAAATCACTCGTATCGGAGGCGAAAATCTCCTTCAGGGCCGGCGCCAACCGCAGCACAACATGGTATTGAGCGAACTGTCCCGCACTCGTGAAGCCCTGCACCGCCTTGCGCAGACCGGCGACCTCGGCCTCGTTTTGCAGCTCGATCAGGCCGGCCTCCGTCCGGCCCGTGGTCAGCGTCGCCTCGGCCTGTTTCCGAGCCGCGTCGAGCCGCAGCTGGGCGCTTTCCAACTCCTGTTTCATCTGGAGCTCGGCGACTTTCCGTCGCTGGTCAGCATGCGTCTGTGCCTGGAGCAGGCGCGTCTCGGCCTCCACCTTCTCCTTGTATTGCTCCTTGAGGGCCTCCTTGGCCATGAGCTCCTGCTCGGCCTTGTACTGCCCGAGCCGTGAGACGTTGCGGTCTTGCGTGACACGAGCGACTTCCCGTTGCGAGATCTGCTCGCGGAGTTCCTGAGGCGGCTCCAGGTCAGCCAGCAAAACGGCCAGGACATCGATGCCCAACTCCGTGCACGACTTGCGTACTTTGGCCAGGAGCGCCTGCTGGAGTTTTTCCCGGCTGTTGGCGATCCGCTGCTCCGCGCCCCCGGCCGTGACAATGAAATCACGGGCAATGAAATTACTCCCCTCGATCCGGGCAAAACCGCGGATGTGTGGCAAGATGACCTTTTGCAGGATTTCATTGTGCTGCTGCTCGGCGGGCGAATTGTCCGCCTGGTGCAGGACGCCTTCATCGGCCAAGCGCACGAACATCTCCGGAGCCTTGTCGGACTGCACGCGGTACTCGACCAATACGTGCGGCTTCAGCTGAAAGCCATCGCGCGAGGGGAACTCGATGTCGCTCAGCTCGACGCGGTGACTGCGCACTTCGATCGGCGTCATCGTCTCCACGTAGGGGTTGAGGTAATAGCTGCCGCTCTTCTCCGCAGTGGCCTGGACGCCCCGATAGCCATCGGGCACGACATAGTGACCGCGCTGCGGGTCCCGGCGCAGCGCCCGTGGATCTTTGCCCACCTTCAGAGTGCGCACACCGACCTGATCCATGCCGATTTCGACCGCGGGCACGAGCTGCCAGTTGTAGGCATAGGGATTGAGCCGGTAGCTGCCCGGCGGCTGCACTTCGCGCACAATGCCGCGCTCATCTTCGCCCGCCAGGATGTCGCCCTGGGCCAGGCGCTCTTTGGGGATCGGTTTGCCATACTTGCGCATTCGCACCAGGCACTTGCCGGGTGGCACCTGGACCATGTCTTGCACTTCATGACCCCAGAAGAGCGGATTGAGAAAATGTCGGCCCTCGGGAAGCACTTCGAGCAGGACGCCCTTGTAAGAGTCATTGGGCGCGAGGATCTCGTCTTCGGCCAGATCAGTTCCCCAGCGATGCACCTGGACCACGAACTTCCCCGGCGGCACTTCGATCCGTTCTACTTCCCAGTGCCAGACCTGCTGCCCCAGGAGGAGGGCCACGAGCAAGCCGCCGAGGATGGCCCAGAAGCGGACATTTTGGAAATAATTCATGGACGGTCTCCTCGCAGGGGCACGGTACAGCAACCGCGGTCGGCAACGGGCCATTCCTGGGCATCGACGCGCTTCGCCACGGAGGCGTGTCCCTATCCACCAGGTAATTCGCTGCCTGTTGCTGTTCCTTTGACGTCACCGAAGGGCGCGGGAAAGCGATTCTCTCCCTCAAGATGGTATAGCATATCACGCACAGATGGTGATGGGAGGTGGGGCGGCCAGGTGATCGGTGCCAGAAATCGCCGCTCTGGTGTACAATACCTTACGACCAGATTTGCACGCGCAGCTGCCGGGCTAGAGGGATAGCTTGTGCTCCGAGTCGCTGGGGCACCAGTGTGAACGGTTCTGAGCAGGAGGAGACCATGACACTCACGAAGGGGACGCCGATCGAGATGACTCGTTTGTATGAGCTGGCGGAGCTCATGCCCTTGTCGCTGGACCAATATCATCGCATGATCGAGACAGGGATTATCTGCGAGGAGGAGCCTGTCGAATTCGCAGGGGGACACCTGGTGAGCAAAGACCAAGGTACAGATTACGCTTGGCCCTTTGGCTCGATGCCGGCAAATGCTCCGCGTCTGGACACGGGTGCCCCGATTTGGCCATTGTCACTGGACCAATACCACCGCATGATCCAAACTGGCATTCTCCCTGAAGGGGGCTCTTACGAGCTACTGTACGGTTATCTGGTCGCCAAAGACCAAGGAAGAGGGCCCGGCATGGGACACGCACCGGCGCACGCAACCAGCGTGACAAGAACCCTCCATTTGCTCATGGCAGCTTTCGGCGCCACCTGGGTAGTACGATGCCAGTTGCCCATCACCCTTGGTACGCGCCAAGCCGCAGGAAGCGGCAAGGAACCTGAACCGGACGTGGCGGTCGCCCTGGGTCCAGACCAGCGGTACACGAATCGGCATCCCGGTCCGCAAGACCTTCGACTTGTCGTCGAAGTGGCTGATACGAGTCTCTCCTCCGACCGCGGCCGCAAGGCCTTCCTCTATGCCTCTGATGGCATCCCATTGTATTGGATTGTCAACTTGATCGACCGACAACTGGAGGTCTACAGCGATCCGGATCCGGTGACAGGCCAGTACCGCTCCCGGCAAATACTTGCGGAGGATGCGCAGGTCGTTCTCAGCTGGCCCGGTCTCGCTCTCATTACCTTCGCCGTGAAGGACTTTCTGCCGTGACTCCGAGAGGGAGGCGCTTCGATGTCCACTACTAAACAATTGTTGGGTCATGCCGTTCCCCACGTACAAGGCCTGGGGGAGATCGTACCCTTGACGCTGGATCAGTACCATCGGATGATCAGCTCGGGCATTCTCCCCGATGGCACCCCCGTCGAGTTGGTCGGCGGGTACATCGTCGGCAAAGATCGAGGCATGGGACACGAGCTACCCGATTCGTGCGTGATGCCCAAAGATCCGCCCCGGTTGGCAGGAACAGCGGAACTCTGGCCCTTGTCTCTCGACCAGTATCACCAGATGATCGCTGCTGGCATCCTGGCAGAGGATGATCCAATCGAATTGATCGACGGTTATCTCGTTGCCAAGGACAGCGGCAGGGGGCCTGGTATGCCACCCGCACCGGAACACGCTTCGTCAACCAGCCGCGTGAATCGGCGCTTGTCCAGAGCCTTGGCCGAGACTTGGGTGGTTCGCTGCCAGGACCCGATCCAACTTGGTCCGTCCGACATAGCCGGCGCTGGCAGCGAGCCCCAGCCGGATGTGGCGGTTGCGCAAGGCCCCGAGAGCCGTTACGACAACCATCATCCTGGACCTGCCGACTTGTTGCTCGTCGTGGAAGTGTCCGATTCTACTCTGTCTCGTGATCGTCAGGACAAGGCTCAGAGATATGCCTCAGCCAGTCTCCCGCGCTACTGGATCGTGAACTTGGTGGACCGACAGCTGGAGGTCTACACCGATCCGGATCCCGCGACCGGCCAGTACCGCTCCCGGCAAGTACTAACGGAGAATGCACAAGTCGTTCTCAGCTGGCCCGGTCTCGCCCCCGTCACCTTCGCCGTGAAAGACTTTTTGCCGTGACTCACAGCGGATAGCGCTGGAGCACGCCATAGCTGGTCCATTCCATACCCAGGCGTAAATACGTTTGCTGCGCCGCGTGGTTGTCCCCCTCCACGTACAGGCGTATTCCGATCACTTCCGGATCAGTGCAGGCCGCCTGATGAACGTGTTGGTACAAAGCCCGAAATACCCCCTGCTGCCGGGATTCGGGCCGAACATAGACGCTCTGGATCCACCACACCCAGCCGTTGCGCCAGTCGCTCCACTCAGTCGTGATGCTGATCTGCCCCACAACCGTCGTCTCTTGCTCGGCGACCCAGTAGATGGCCTTGCGGGGATCGGCCAGCGCTGCGGCAACCCCCTTGGCAAGCACGTCCGGCTCGAGGATCTTATCCTCAGTCTCCTGGGCCAGGCGTCGGTTGAAGTCGGCAATGACAACGGCGTCGGCCGGCGTCGCCCGGCGGATCATCCACGGCATGGTTGCCTCACCCTCCAAAATTTCGTATCCTGTCACCACGCTTGAGGGCGGTGAAAGGAACCCTTCATGGACCTAGCGCACTACATCCGCGATATCCCGGATTTTCCCAAGCCGGGCATCCTTTTCAAGGATATAACCCCGCTATTGGCCGAGCCGCGCGCTTTTCGCCACGCCATCCATCTGATGTGCGCGGAATACAAGAACCGCCAGGTGGACGCCGTCGCCGCGGCGGAGGCCCGCGGCTTCCTGTTCGCGGCTCCGCTGTCTTTGCTTCTGGAGCGGCCCCTGGTGCCGTTGCGCAAGCCGGGCAAGCTGCCACATCGTACCTACTCCTTGAAATATGAACTGGAATACGGCACGGCCGAACTGCACATGCACATTGACGGCATCGCTCCGGGTGCGCGCGTGCTCCTCGTCGATGACCTGTTGGCGACTGGAGGCACCATGAAGGCCGGCTGCCAGCTGATCGAGCAGGCCGGGGGGCGCGTCGCCGGGTGTGCCTTCCTCGTCGAGCTCTCCTTTCTCAAAGGACGCGAAAGACTGCATCCACACTCGGTTTTCAGCCTGATCCAATATTGATGCCGGTGAGTCAGGTCTTGAGTTGAGGCGGACTTCCATGATTGACTTCGAAAAGGCCGGGGGCCTGGTGCCCGTGATCGCCCAGGATGCCGACAACGGCGACGTGCTGATGCTCGCCTGGATGAATCGCGAGGCCTTTGAAGAGACGCGCCGCACGGGCCGTGCGTGTTACTACAGCCGCAGCCGAGGGCGACTGTGGCGCAAGGGCGAAGAAAGTGGCCACGTGCAGGAGGTGCGCGCCATCTACGTCGATTGCGACACCGATACAATTCTGTTGAAAGTGCACCAGATTGGCGATGCCGCCTGTCATGAGGGGTATCGGAGCTGCTTTTTCCGCCGTGTCGAGGGCGACGGCCTCCGGGTTGAAGGCACGCGTGTATTCGATCCCAAGCAGGTATACAAGAAATGAGTGGCCAGGTTTTGAAATTGGGCATCCCCGCCGGCAGTTTGCAAGAGGCGACCGGGGAGCTATTCCGCAAGGCCGGCTACAAGATCACCTTCGCCAGCCGCAGTTATTATCCGACCATTGACGATCCCGAGCTGCACGGCACGCTGATCCGGGCCCAGGAGATACCCCGCTATGTGCAAGACGGTTCGCTCGACTGCGGCCTGACCGGCTACGACTGGATCCTGGAAAACGACGCCCACGTGGTGGAACTCGCTGAGCTGATCTTCAGCAAGGTGAGCAAACGGCCGGTGCGCTGGGTGCTGGCCGTGCCCACCGATTCTCCGATACAGAGCGTCAAGGACCTGCAAGGCAAGCGCATCGCGACGGAAGTGGTCAACCTGACACGGCGCTGGTTGGCCAAGCACGGCGTCGAGGCCCAGGTCGAGTTCAGCTGGGGTGCGACCGAGGTCAAGCCGCCGCGCCTGGCCGATGCCATTGTCGAAGTGACCGAGACCGGCAGCTCGCTACGGGCCAATAATCTGCGCATCGTCGCGGACCTTCTCCAAAGCACGACGCGGTTCATTTCTAACGCCAAAGCCTACGCCGATCCCTGGAAGAAACAGAAGATGGACGATCTGGTCCTCATGCTTCAGGGCGCCATGGCCGCGGAGGGCAAGGTTGGCTTGATGATGAATGTGCGCAAGGCCGATCTGCCTGCCGTGCTGAAGATTTTGCCTGCCCTGCAAACGCCGACTATTTCCTCGCTCTCCGATCCGGAATGGGTCGCTGTGAACACGATCCTCGACGAGAATACTGTCCGCCATATCGTCCCGCAGCTCAAGCAAGCCGGGGCACGGGGTATTGTGGAGTATCCGCTTAATAAGATCATCGATTAGGCTGGCTTCCTGGGTCGCGCGGTCAGAGCTTGCCCAAACCGTGACAGGGAGCGCTGACACACCGCCCGTGCTCCGGTCACACGCAGCGTGCGAATCTCGAGCTTCAACGGGCTGTGGGCAAGCGGATAATGCCAGAGGCGATTGCGCCGGCCGGGATAGACGAGAATCGCCCGACGCACGCCCAACGCCGTGGCGTAAGCGAGCACTTGATAGACATCGGTCGTTACCAGGGGTGAGCCGCTCAAGACCTTCCACTTGGCGTCGATGATCGCAACTGCCCGTCCCGCCCGATGCAAGACGATGTCGGGGCGCACCTGGAAATCAGGCTGGCCGCTCATCGCCGGGCTGGCCAAATGAAGTGGCTGCACCGTCACCTCATAACGGCCGCCGGTGCCTGTGGCGCGCACCACGCCTTTGGTCACGTAGCGCTCGAAGACGCGTTCCATGTCGAGCAGGAAAGCTGGGCAGTGCGTTGGACCCGCCTGTCGCCCAGCGCCCAGACCATCCGCCAAGAGTCGGCATACATCCAGGAGCGGACGATACGCTTCCGTCAAGCGATCGGGTCGGGCCCCCGCGAAGCTATCGGGGCCGAGTGCGATCGAGGTCACGCTGGCGAACGCCTCCAGCACCCGCCGCAAGGCCGTGCGGACGCCATCGCCGATCAGGGGCGAACGCAGCACCAGTTCGGCCGTGGCCTTCGGAACTTGGTTACAGGGTACATCCGCGGTGAACTCCTCGAAGCGGCAGTGGAAGCGGTCTTTGTGCTCAGCACGCAGCTGCGCTGTCAAATCAAGCCGGCCCTGGAGAAAGGGTCCCTGCTCGGCCCGCTCGATGTAACCATGATGCAGCCCGGCCGCAGCGCATTCGGCCAGCAAGCGTGCCAGACAGCCAGCGAGAAAGTCCAGAGCTTCGGTCTCCAGCTCCGGATCCGTTCGGTCCTCCTCGACCGGAACGTCTGCGGTGGGATCGAGGAGATGGAAGAGATTCTGCACCGGAATCTTGGGCCGGATCACCAGCCGGCAGGTGGGGCACACGATGGTGCCGACGTGTCCCGCCGGCGTGAGCTGATAATGTCCGCGACGTCCTGTCGGGGCCAGCTCGATATGAGGGCGGTGTTCGGCCAGGAGAAAATCCACATCAGCCGGGGTCAACCGGCACTCGCGGCCGATGCGTTCCGTGAGGGCGTAAGTACGAAGGGAAGTGGAATGAGCCATCAGCGCCTTTCGTCTGCTACGGTTCCTTCCGTTCCACGGTTGCAGCCGGGGAGATGTACGGCTGGCGACGCCGGGTGACATCCCAGAGCCGAAAACCCAGGTCCGTACCCGGCCTCATTGGAGCCTTGCGATCGAGCGTCCCGCCGTTATCAGCACCATCGGGGCCGAGTGCGTACACCACGACGCCATCGTCCAGGCGGCGGTAGCGCAACGGCGCTCCGTCATAGGGATCGAGCGGCACTTCTGGGAGAAGTGCGGGCGTCAGCACCGCCAAGGTCTCGGGCCAGCGTCCCTGGGTAAGACGGTACCGCTCGAGGGTGACCGCCACGATCGCGCAGCGCAACATCGCCTGGTTCTGCTGGAACATACTCGCCGCACGGTTCCAGATCGGCATGACGAATTCCACCCGACCCGGCAGCTCACTCCGGTTGACCTCCAGTTGTTTGATCCTGGAGGCTTGTTCGTGGACAGGCAGCTTGGCAATCTCAATGAACTGCGTTACGGCCCGCAGGTACGCCGGGTGGGCGCGCCGGATCATGAAACCATTTACGAAATCGCCGAGGGCTGCTGTTTGAGTACGGCTGGAACGGCCGCTGAGCAGCTGCGATTCGTGGAGCTGACCGTTTGCAATGGCCTCCATGAACCGGTCCGTTCCGGCACGGTCCCACCGAAGCCCCATCAGCAACAGCGGCTCAGCCGCCTCGGTTTCCAGGAGCCGTTGAATCGTTGCCAGGGCTGCCTCCGACGCCTCCCCTTGTCCCAGGGTCCGCTCTAGGGCCGCCAGCGCCACGGGTTGCTGGTTCAAACGCCACATCAGGGAGAACCGTGTTGGCTCATCACCGACGGAACGGCCGGCATTGAGGCTGCCGCGGCACGACGCCAGGGCGCCGTCGTAATCGCCATCGTGGGCGCGCAAGAATGCGTCCCACTTGAGCACCTTGGCGATGACGCCGGCCCCTTGGTAGCTCACGATAAATCCGAAGTCCTCCGGCCAATCAAGTGTGTAGCGGCCGTACGGCATTTCGGCGAGCTTGCGGGCCTCCGTCAAGGCCGGCAGTGCCTGCTGGAGTTGCGCCCGCAACTCTTGGCTCTGCCACTCCGCCAGCCGGATTTCGGGAGAGAGTTTGGCGAGACTGTCGGCCAAGGGAGGCTGCCCGCCTGGACCGGCATTTGCCTTCACAGCACGGATCACTGGCCACGGGTCGGGTAGTTGTTTCTGGGCAGCCAGGACTTGGAAGGCAGCGTTTTCGTGCTCGGGCAGCACCCGCCGCCGGGCGTACAGGTCCTCGAAACGCCAGCCGGGCTCGGAACGGTCGAGCTCGGCCCGTACTTCCGCGAGTTCCCATTCCAGAGTCTTCAAGACATAGGCAGAGTAACCCACGAGCATCAGGAGCAGGAGCAGGAACACAAGTCCGCCCAGGAGAAGGCGTCGGCGCCAACAAGGGCGGGCGAAAGGATCCGTAGGGATCTCGAAGCGATCGGGCGCGTGCATCGTCGTGCTCTTATCGTGAACGGGATGCCCCGGCGGCTCGCCGGCGCCGCTCGCCGGTTCGTCGGCGTTCGCCGTGCAGCAGTTGGTCCAACTCGTAGCCCGCCATCTGCCCAGTATGCCCCGCGAAATATTCCTCTAAAAGCGGTCGTACATGGTGTTCCCACACCACCCGCAGCCGAGCCTCGTCGAGGTCCGGCACCATGAAATAGCTGTGGCCGATCTGGTACGCTGGTCCCAGGTCGTTCCGCAAGCAGGCATTGAGGCGCTCGAACAACGCCACGATGGTTGCGGCGAAGTCCTGGTCGGCTGGCGGCGGATAAGCCTGGAGCCAGGCCGACAGCACGGCAGCATCCGGCGGCATGTCGAGGAACGAGAAGCGCCGCCGCAAGGCCTGATCGACGAGGGCGACGGAGCGGTCGGCCCCGTTCATGGTGCCGAGCAGATACAGGTTCGCCGGCAGTCGGAAGCTGCGCTTGGAGTAGGGCAGCAGCAGGCTCTGCTCGCGATACTCCAGCAAGTACAGCAGCTCGCCGAAGATGCGTGGCAGGTTGCCGCGGTTGATTTCGTCCACGATGAGAACATGCGGTTCGCTGGGCCGGCTCGCGGCCTGGGCGGCGAAGGCACACAGGATGCCATCCTCAATCAGGTAGGTAACATCGTGTCGGCCGTTGACCTCGACGGTGCGAACTTTGATCCCCTCGACGAACTCTTCGTAACTGTACGCCGGATGGAACTGCACCAGTCGTACCGCCTCCTCATGACCGCGTGTCAGTAGCTGCGCGAGGCAGCGTGCCACATGCGTCTTGCCCGTACCGGGTACGCCCTGGAGGATGAGCTGGCTTTTGAGGGCGAGTAGCTCACGGGCCCGGCGAATCCAGTCGTCGTCGAGGAACGTGGCTCGGCTGAAATCCTTCTCCGTAAAGCCTCTGTCTTCGGAGACGACTCCGCCGCGGCCGAGCAGGCGCGGCAGCGGGTCCGGTTCGACGGCACAGATGTAAAGCGGCAGCAGGCGGTCAAAGGTGAGTAGGATGTCGCCGACCAGCGCCTCATTGCGCAAGAGCGGCGCCGATGTGGGTATCGTCCTGGCCGCCACCGGCGCTGTGCCGGCGGCCCAAGCAACCAGGTCCTCCGGTCTCGTAGGAGTGAGTGCCGCGGCGGTATCATCGCCGTTGCCGAAGTGGCACGCACTCAGGCCGCCGCTCTCAACCAGGGCGCGACAAAGCGGGACGGCGTGTTCCTGGACGTTCTGCCGCAGCAAGCGCGCTGCCTCCAGCGCGGCCCGTCCCAGGCGCAGCCCGTAGCTCAGACCCGCCGCATCCAGGCGGACAAAGAACTGTGCCTCAGTTCGTTTCGCCTGGCCGCGACGGCGAAAGGTGATCCACAGGACCGTGTGGTAGGGTACAGATCGGCCATAATCGTTTTTGCAGACACTCGTGAGTGCCCCACTGCTGCGTGCGGCCGTCTCGAGGTCCCAGCCCTGCACCCGGCACAACACCGGCTCGACATAACGCTCCGCCAGTGCTCGACACAGCTCGATGAGAGGCTCGCGGACCGCAAAGCGATAGCGCTCCCGCTGCGGTTCCATCCAGTCGCGCCGATTGTTGTCGCTGAGCTCCGCCAGGAAACGGAACGTGTCGCTACAGAAGCCGCCAAAGGTCGTCTCCGGTTTGGAGGAGGCAGCCTCTCCAGCCAGCGCGGCCAGAACAGACGGTATTTCGAAAGGGTGAATCCGGTAATGCTCACAGAGCGCGTTCACGGCTTCCTGAAACAAGCGGTAACGCTCCACGCCCGACTCGCCGAGATTGGCAGAGTCATCCAGAGTCGCATAGCCTTGCCGCGTGGCCTCGTCCCAGCCCGGGAAGCGCTGCGGGTCTTTCAGGTGCAGGACCGCAGCGGGCAGCCATAAGCCCGCTCTGGGAATCGGATCGCAGCGCCAAAATGCCTCCAGGATCTCCTCGGGATGTGCGCTTTCCCAAAGCCGGCCCACCCAGTGCGTCAGCGCGGCGGCCTGTCTATGCCAATCGATCCGGGATCGCTGGGCCCCGGCCGGATCCGCAATCGCCAGCGCGGCGCCAAGCTCCGGCCCGTCTCCGACCGCCAGGGCGCCCTCGAGCCGGCGACGGGCGTCTTGGAGCGCGGCTCCCCTTGCTTTCAAGCGGGGCCGCAAGGGGAGGCGCGCACGTTCCTGGTGGAGGATCGTCGCCAGCGTGCTGGACGGAGAAACCGGTTCCGTGCCCAGGTCGCGCCCCTGCATCGCGGCCACCAGGGTCAGAAAGTGATCGACGTGCAGTGCGGACAGCTCAGGCCGTCGTGCGCGTATCCGCTGATACGCCTCGAAGATGGCGGCATAGATGGCACCCGGCGTGTCCTGGAGCCGCGCTGGGAGCAGGCCGAGTCGCTGTAACCCCGTGACCACGGAG
>JBGQLF010000073.1:0-14174 GCA_041499985.1 Gemmataceae bacterium | reverse complement strand
CTGCACCGCGGGGCCGCAGCAACTCTCGCAATTCCGTACGGATGTTTTTGGCCTGCGGCAGCAAGCGCGGATTCTTATCCCCTTCGGCCTTGGTAAGCAGACGGATATTCTCGCGCCGATAGCCGCCGGCGATGAGCGTTTCGGCCAGGGCCGTTACGTCGTTGTCCGTGAACCTCAGGTTGCGCAGCTCCTTTGGATTGTACGTCGTGACACCGACGAGGAAAGCGTACTTTTCGCCCGAGGCCGAGTCGGCGGCTCGAGCGGGCCCCGAACCCAGGGCACACCCAAGGACCAGGAGCAGAACGGCCTTTCTCGCAATCCCAGCGTACGGCATGGCAAAACCCCTCCCGCTGCAAACATATACGGTGTACGAGCGAGGGCGTGACGCGAAATCCTATCAGATGTGCCAGATTGGTTATACCCTACCCAACTCGCAGACAGGGTCAACGGTCTCTGGAACAAACTTTCGCCCTGGGCTCCTCGAGCCGGTGTTCCAGTGAGAAAACGAAGTGCGGAACGGTTTCTTCCTGCGGCTGCGGCAATTTGTCCAGGTTAGCAGCCGGCCAGGCTACGCCGGCGGCAGGGCTGTCTCGAGGAACTGGGTACAGAAGGGGCGCAGTAGCTCTTCCGGATACAGACAGAAGGCGTAATCCCGGCGCTCCACGACGGCGTTCAGCTGAAGCTGTCGCTCGACCTGCGTCAGCGCCTCGGCCACGGTTCGCGCGCGCTCGGCGACATGGAGGCGCAACCGCTCGGTCAGCGTGCGCAAAGTTTGAAACCGCTGCCGTCGTCCCGGGGCATCGGCAGGCTGGCGAGCCATCCACGCCTGCTTCGTCGCGCTCAACTCCCGGACTTCGGGTTTGGTGAGAGTTTCTGGATCGAGGTGGCGTTGCGGATTGTAGTGCAGGTCGCGCCGCGCGCGCGCCAGCCGGTGCTGATCTTGCGGACGAACCGGCAAAGACGGCAATGGCAGCAGCAGCGTCGCGGAGAGAACCAGGTAGCCCGGCGGCTCGAAGCCGTAGAAGCGCCGGATGATCTCATCGGTGAGCTCATCATATTTGCCGCCACCGATGCCGTGGATGAACAGATCCGCCAGGAACAACCGGGCGAAGAGGGTGTTGGTCAAGGCTCGGCTGCGCACCTTGAAACCCTGCCGTTCCAGATCCCGCCAGGCCTGGATCGAGCTGGACGGATCGTTCTCCGCATTCAGCGGTAAACTGGGCCAGGACTCGGTGCCGACGCGCAGCTCCATCGTCGTTTCGGTCCGGCGCGCTAGCAGACGCCCGCGCTGGGTTTGGCCCGTACGCCAGGCCCACAACGGCACCTCGTGCCAGGAGCCGTCGCTGGCCAAATCGGGCACGGGATGACTGCGGCTCCGGATCCCGTAGCGGCGCCGGTACTCCTGGACACAGGCGTTGTACACGGCGTGGAAGCGCGGCAGGTGGCCGAGGAGATGGCAAGCGAACCAGGCGAACGGTTCGGTCCGGCAGAGGCTGCTGACGGGCACTTCCAGATTGTGGCAACCCCACTGGCGCTCCAGGGATCGGCGCGCGGCCGCGAGGCGTTGCCCCAACAAATCCGTACGCTCCGCCTGACGCTGGACCTCAGCCCAGTAGACCGGCAGCAAGGGCACAAAACCCCAGTTCTGCACCAAGGGGGCGACACGCTCGGGGAACGTGGCGAACAAAGCCTCATCCTGGACGGTGCGTTCCTCGTAGGGGACTTCGCCGGTCCACGTATCGAACGGGATGGTGGTCGGATGTTCTGTATCCAGGACGGGAACCTTCAAGGCATTTACCTTGGCGGTATCGTTATCCACCACGAGGTTGAGAGGCGTCAAGCCGTGGGCACGAGCCAGGCCAGACAGCGCAAAGTTTTTCACCCAGACACCTGGATGGAAGAGCTCTGGCTGATGGCCTGCCAGGAGAAGACTGGCATCAGCCCAACTCGGGACCGGTTCCCCCGCCTCCCGGAGGTACTCTCGGGCGGCGGCCACGGCGGCTTGGCGCGCCTGCCGGCGCAAGCGGATCCAGTCCTGACCCAGGAGGGGAGCGGCGGTAGGCAGCAGCCGTTGCCGGTTCGTGGCCAACAGGTTCGCCACGTCCGTCAACGGCGGCTCGGCCACGATGGTCCGGTCCTGCCGCGGCGCACGCAGGCGGAAGATCACCAACAGATCCCCCCGCAAGTCCGGCGCAGGAAGTTCGGCGGCTGCACCGTCGAACTTGCCTCCGGACGCCCATAGCGTCGGAACTCGTGCTCGGCACCGGCAATAATCCCGCGATAGTAGGCCAACCGCTCTTCGGAATCGTTGAGCACGCCGCCAAAGGCCCGATTCGGATCGAGGTAGATGCGCGGCACTGCCACTTCCTTGATGCGCAAGCCCAGGTGAGCCGCCTGGACCCAGAGCTGTAACGGCATACCCCAGCCCGTTTCGGTAATCCGCAGCCGAGCCAGCGCCGCGGCCCGGTATGCCTTGAAACCACAGAAGGCATCCGTGAGGTTCAGCCCGTAACGTTCGTTCAGTTCCGTGGTGATCTGCTGGTTGATCCGGCGCCGGTCTTCCGGCGCGGAGGAGTCCTGCCGGAAATCGCGGAGATAGCGGCTGCCGGAGACGATGTCGGCGTCGTGCAGGCTCTCCAGGAGAACGGGAATCCGGGTCGGCTCGTGCTGGCCATCGCAGTCCATGGTCACGAGGACCTCGAAGCCGTGCTCCAGGGTGAAGGCAAATGCGGAGCTCAGCGCGGCACCGTAGCCACGATTCTGCGGATGGGTGACCACGTGCAGGCCTTCCTGACGGGCCAGGATGTCGGCGGTTCGATCCGTTGAGCCATCGTTGACCACCAGGATATCCGGGCTGTAGCGCCCTACTTCCTGGAGAACGCTCTCCAGGTGCCGCTCTTCGTTGTAGACGGGGATGGCTAGTAACAACCTCATGACGGAGCAGCTCCAAGGAGGAAGAATGCCTCGGCCTCAGTAGCATTTTAACCGGGATGGGAATGATGTCAAAGCGCGGCATTGGACTGCCCAGACGAGCCGAAGGCGGTCCGCCTCCGGAGGCACACCCTTTCCCCCCGGGAACTCAGAATGCCCCCGGTCTGGGCGAGTGGGATGCGTCCGTCTACCGGTTTCCCTCGTTTCAGAAGAGGTTGGCCTCAACTACGATTCCGATGCCTTCGCTTACCCCGCTTCAGAAGGTCCTATCTCTTCTTCGTTTCGCGGAAGGAAGGCGCCTCGGCCAGGGTGAAGAGCACGACCTCTTCGCTGGTCACGGTGCTGATATCGTGGTGCAGGCTCAACACCTTGACGCCGGTGACCTCCTCGACCATCGCTTCCATGACCGGCCGCGCCGTTTCGATCAGTTGGGTCCGTACTTGTTTGAGCAGGTCTCTCCCTTTCTCCGCGGGGAGCGACTTGACCAACTGCTGTTCGGCTGCGGTCAAGACGCCCTGGAGACGGACGACGAGAAGATCGCCGATCAGGTAGGTATAAATCTCCTTGGGTCCCCGGCCCATGTATTCCTGTTCAAAGTGACTCATGCCTTCGCAAATGGCGCCTTCGATTTCTCCTTGGGTTTTCATCGTAACCTCAAACGTGTCCCAATCCCTCGTCGGAGGTCCGCACGGGCGAGCGCCTGACCGGGCGACGGAACATAGGTTATCGGTTCCGAGGCGACCTTGCAGAGTATGATACCGAGCGCGGAAAGACAATGCACTTGCTTTCCTCGGTGCCGAGCTGTACAATACAACTAGTAGAAATACTTAAGTTGGAGTCGTCGGATGACTAGATGAAGGGCAACCTGGCTGTGCCGGGGGGCTCGTTGACGAGTAAGCCGACGTGGTCGAACACCTTCCGGATGTTCGACCACGTCGGCTTTTTTTTGCTTTCGGTGGCGTGGGACGGTTACAACCACCAGGGACGAACCGGATGGATCAGTCCAAGTCGACCATGGCGCAACAAATCGGCCACGCAGCCAGCGCTTTCGAGCACCGGCGAACGGGCCACGGGCCCAAGTCGGTGACCGTGATCTTGAGCGAGGACACGCTGGTGATCACGCTGCGCGGAGCCTTGTCGCCGGCCGAGAAGGCCTTGTCCAAGAGTCCGGGCGGCGCCGCTCAGATACAGGAGTTTCACCGACAGCTCTTTGCCAATGCCTCCGACTCGCTGCTGCGGGAGATCCAAAGAATCACTGGGGTAGAGGTGTGCGAAGCGAGCGCGGAGGTCGAAACGGTTACCGGCGCCGTGATGCAGCTGTTCGCGACCGGCACCGTGGTGCAGGTGTTCCTGCTCGCCCGTAACGTACCTGCGGACACCTGGAGCGGGAGTGGGCCAGTCGATCCATCATGAAAACGGAGGTTCTACGATGTTGGTCTTGTCGAGGAGAAGCCAGGAATCCGTGATCGTCGGAGGCTCCGACGGCTTCGAGCGCACGCTCATCGTCACGGTGCTCGAGATTAAAGGCGGATGCGTGAGACTGGGCTTCGATGCCGATGCCGATGTTCCGGTCCATCGTTGGGAGGTGTGGCAACGAATCCGCGCCCGCGGCTAGCCAGACAGCCCAAAGGGAGCTCCCGCAGCGTCGTTTGCGTGAAGATGCCTTGAGTTCAGTCCTGGGCAAGACCCAGGAAAGCATCCTGAGGCCGACCGGCCCGTTGCTCTCTCCTCCCACGGAGGTGACTGTTCACAAAAAAGATGTTCAATCCATTTCGCGAAGGACATCACCTATGGCCGATCGTATCACCGATGCCGTCTTCGCTCCCCTTCAGCCGCTGGTGCCATCCCGGGAGTTTTCGGTCGATTCCAGTAACTTGTCGACGGTGTATGCCAACTTTGTTCGTTTGACAGGAACACCGGAAGAATTAGTTCTGGACTTCGGCCTGAACACGCAGTGGATACCAGTGCCAGACGACCCGATCAAGCTGGCCCACCGCCTGGTGCTGGACTACTACACGGCCAAGCGGTTGCTTGGGACGCTCCACTGGGCCGTCGAGCAACATGAAAGCGTCTATGGCGTTCTTGAAACGGACATTCAAAATCGGATTCAGCAACTCCGTTCCTGAGATCGCGTTGTGCTTGCACAAGGCGTGTTCGGAGAAGGGCTGGCCGTTCGATCAGGGATCGTGTAGAATGACATAGTTACTCTACATTCCTGGTGCCTTCCTCTTCCCCAGGACCTTTCTTCGGATTGGGTGGACATCAAGCGTACAGAGTAGGACGATTTTGTTTGTCCTCGCGTGCACGGAGATGCCGACCCGGGTCGCATTTCTCTTTCGCGAGTATCTGCGCCCTGAAGGCTGAGCGCTTCAACGTCGTGTGCTCGCTTCGATCACCACAGCAGGAGAAAATTTGATGCAAACCGCTCAACAGGGTGACCGTGTCCAGGTCCATTATGTGAAACGCTTCCAAGACGGTTCCGTGGCTTCGTCTCGTGACCGAGCGCCGCTCGAAGTGACCGTTGGCATTGACCATCCGCGCCTGCCTGGGTTGGGATTGGCGCTGGTCGGCTTGGCCCCGGGGACTCACACGACGGTGAGCGTGCCTTCGGAGCGCGCCTATGGACCGTCGGACCCGGCTCGGGTACACCGCTGGGCCCGCACCCGATTCCCGAAAGACCGATCCCTTCCGATCGGCAAGTGGGTGCGGTTCCGTAACAGCCAGGGCCGGCCTCGCTTGGTCCGTATCCTCGAAGTTCTTGGGAAGATGGTGGTTGTCGATACCAACCACCGCTGGGCGGGGCAGGCGCTGGAGCTGGAAGTGGAACTGATCGGCATCCAGGCCCCGGACGCCGGTGCGGACTTGCTGTGACCGTAACCGGGACAGCCGACGGCCAACGCCTCCGGTCCGCAGAGTACCCGGTGTCCGACCATTCAACCTCTTCTTGAGAGAAAATGATGACGGACCCACCGAGAGCCGTCGCGTTTGACGTGGACTCGGACAGCTTGTTCAGCCACCGGCAAGCCTTTCCGGAATGGGAGATTGAAGTGATTCACGGAGCCACCGCCGGTTCACTGACCAGGGATTGGAACCCCGAGGCGGTGGGCCTAATGGTCATAGGTGCCTGCGACCAGGTGACGAAGGCCTTGGGTTTGTGCCGAGGCTTGCGAGGCCAAGCCGGCCGGGCACATACTCCGCTGCTCGTCCTGGTGCGGCCCGCACAAGAACCCCTGGTGCGAGCAGCACTGGCCGCGGGCGCCCATAGCTGCTTGGTCTTGCCCGTCCACGCGAAGGACCTGATAGGCATGGTGACCCGCGCGCGGGTAGGCAATCAGCCCGGCCGGCACACGCTTGGTCTCGACAGGGCCCAGCGTGAGGACCAGTGGCGGGACGACGGTGGCGAGGCGTAGCCGTGCTGGCAGTCACCGGGGTTCGAGCCGCTGGAGTACTCGCGGGAAGATACGTTTTGGAAGGAAGGGACAGGTATGAGGCATTTACCCAAGGAGTCAACCTCCAGCACTTCCAACATCCACCTGCTGTTGGCCTACGTAGCGGATCTGGAACTGGAGGTTGATCGCCTCCGGAAGCAGGGCCAGTTCGTCCAGCACGAGGCACGGGACGTCCTGAAGCGGATCCAGCTGCTGTGCACCGATGCGATGCGGGCGGGGAACACGCTGTCCCCGCTCACCGAGGTCCATCAGGCTGCCAAACAGTTGGCGGCAGTGCTGCGTGATGTGCAAGAACCGCCCGGCTACCATCCTGCCCATGACCAAGTGATCGCCATCGCGGTGCGTCCCCTGATCGAGCAGGTGTTCCGTTGGCAGCAGCGGTTGATGGACGCGGCACAGGTCGTCCTGAAGCTGGAGCTGGAAAGCGAGTACGTCGAATGGTTCCCGGCCCGCTTCCGGCACATCTTGGATAACCTCCTCTCCAACGCTCTGAAGTATCGCGATCCCAACAAGGACGAAGAGTGGGTGCGTCTGGGGCTGCGGGTGTCGGCGGAGGGCTACGAGTTGCGGGTATCCGACAATGGGGTCGGTCTGCCGGCGGGTGAGGGCGCCGAGGTGTTCGAGTTGTTCTACCGGGCGGCCCCGGCCCGGGCGGCCGGCTTGGGTGTTGGCCTGGCCGTCGTCAAGTTGCTCGTGGAACAGAGCGGGGGAACGTTGACGGCGGACTCCGGTGAGGGACAGGGATCCAGTTTTGTGGCGGTTCTGCCGCGTTACGACGTCGAGGATTATCTCCTTTGAGACCCGCACAGCGGAGGCGCCTTGTTTTGGGGGCACCAGGGTGTCTCTTGAACGCAAACCAAAAACGTGTCGATAGAGAAATGCGGCCGTCCCCTTGGCCAGCCCCCGGAACGGGCACGGACCGAAAGCTTCGTACCATGACGGTCAGACTTCCCCAATTATGATGTGGAAAAAAGATGTCAACGAAACAGCAAGACAAGCAGCACCCGGATCAGGACAAACAAGACCGTCAGCAGCTGAAGGCCCTCATCGGCAAGCACGTTATGCACACCCTGGGCCAGCCCGGCGACTTACTCGGGGTGCAAGTCCGACAGCTCTGGGAGGATCACTACCGGGTGAACATCCTTGTCGGCACGGATGCCGCTTCCGTCAAGGTCGCCCACAGCTATTTCCTGGTGGCTGACAGCGACGGCAACATCATCGCCTCCACGCCGACGATTGCCAAACAGTATTGACCTGTGGCCGAGGGGACAGCAGACCGCTTCTCTGCTCTTCCGACAGCCATCGCCAAGCGGCAACCTGGGCGAGCGAAAGGACCAAGTATGCGGAACCCCGTAGAGATCGAGAACAGCGAGGAACTGCGGCGCCTGAGCGGTTCCTCATTCCTTGCTAAGCTGGCCAACCGGCCAACCTCCACACATCTGTCCAACCTGCGGGCCGGATCATCGATCGCCTTCACCGCGGCCCCCATTCACTCGTTAGCAAAGGGCCAGCCAACCCATGAGCAATGATGTACTTACTCTTGGCCAGCAGCACCTTCGCGGAACCGATAGCAATTCCCTGCTCCGCATGTATGACCTGGCACAGGAAATCCTGAGCAAGTCCCCGTTGCAGGAAGAACGGGCACGGGCCGACAAAGCAGTCCGGCGCCTCGCCAAAGAGTTACAGAAAAGGAATGTCCGGTTCACAACGGGACACGGATAAGGAACTGTTTCACAAAGGGGACGGGACCCCTAGAATCACGGGTCCAGTCCCCTTTGTGAAACAGTTCCTCAGCCGTTCCTTGGGGAGTAGCTCGAAGATCCTTCTCAACCCTAACCGGAAAGCACACTGTCATGGCAGGCCGAATTCTGAATCGACGCGAACTGCGTAGGCAGTCCGATCAAGCAGAGCAGTCCAATGCGGTTCCCTCCGACACCACGATCACTGAGGTGCCGTCTGCGAAAAAGCCCAAGAAGACCCCGGCGCCCAAGAAGCCCCGCGCGAAGAAGGCGCCGCCCCGCATCCGCGCCCGCTGGGGCGTCTTCGACGCGGGCATGAAACAGGTCGCGATCTTTGATTATAACCAACACGCCGCTGCGGATGCGAAGCTCGCGGACCTGCTGGCCAAGAAGAAGGGTACCTATTTTCTGCAAATCGTGAAGGAGCCGATGCCCGAGCCGGCGCCACTCGAGGTGCCCGCGGTCGAGTGAGGCCCTTGGAGCGTTCGCGGCGCGGGGGTCGCCTCCTGGTTGCACGCTCCGCCTCGCTTTGTCTCAGGCGCCCTCCGTGACGAAAACGTCCGCTTCTGGTGGCGGATCCCGGACAGGAGATCTTCAAGGAGAAGTCATGCCTCTGCGGATGCGGATCTACGACCGCGAACCGATTGGGTCGGCCCTGCGGCGCTTTAAGAAACTGCTGGAGCGAAGCGGCCTCACCAAGGAGCTCCGCAAGCGCAAACATTACGAGAAACCCTGTGAGACACGCCGGCGCGCCAAGCTACGCAAGCAAAGTGCCATTCGCAAGGGCAAGCTGCAAGCCCAGACCGGATCGCATCGGTGAGGCTTGCCAGTCCAGGCCGAATCCTCGTGTGCCGTTGACACTGCGGTTGTATCCGACATCTTCCTTGATCGGCCCCAGAGGCGAAGGACCTTCCATGACCACGAAAACGAAAGCCCCCTCCCGCTCCGCGGCCCAGCGCCCCCAGGAGGAACTGCCGCCACAGTCCTGGCAAACACCGCCCTGGACCACGGCGGAGCGTCTGGAGCGCATCGAGGTGATCGGCCGGCGGATTAACGGTTACGTCCAGTTCATCTGCAAGGTTGGCAACCTGAACGGAACCTCCAGCGAAGCGAAGGAAAAGGCCGTCGCCGCCTTTTACGAACAGGTGATCATCCTGGAACGCCAATTGGGCCGTATCCAGGAAGAGCTCCAGCTCGGCTGAGAGGCGCAGACCGCCACGGCGTTTGCCACGGAGCGAATAACCTCTAAAAAGGTTCCCCCATGCTGACCAGTTATGTAGTGGCCTGCCCGCATGAGAATTGTGGTTGGACCGGCAGCCTGTTTCCTTCTTTGGCCCGGGCCGGAGCGAGGGCGGAGATCACGTCGGGGCGGTGGGCGTGGTTTCAATGCCCGCGTTGCGCGCGCGCCTGGGAAGTGCGGACCGGCGCTGACCAGGTGGTTATTCTGCCCGCCGTCGAGCACGGCGGCTGAACAAACGCTCCGGAACACGCTCCAAGTGCTCCGGAGAAAGGTCCAGGGGCATTGGGACGAATGGGAAGAACGGCATGGTTCAAACCTGGGTGGCACGCCCTGAGTCTTCGAAGGGCGTGTCTTCCGCAACCCACGCCCTTCGAAGACTCAGGGCGTGCCACCCGGAAACGGGCTTTTTTGAACCATGCCGAGCAGTCCGATGCGGGTCAGTTGGGTAACCGGCTGTCTTTCCTGCCCGCCGCCTTGTACAATACTCAGGTACTTGGGTCGAGCGAACGGTTCGGTGGTCGCGTCAGCCTCCTCTCAGCCCTTCTCCTCCCCCTTGTCAATCCGTTTCTGTTTCAGGGTGCGATGCCCACCCCGCCGGGGTTGGGTCGTGCTATTCTCTCTACGGGAGGCCCAGATGGGCAAGAAGTTGTACGTGGGGAACCTTACCTACGGGGTTACGGACAGTACGCTCGAACAGATGTTCGCGCCGCACGGGACCGTGCAGTCGGCCCAGGTCATTATGGACCGCGACACCGGCCGGTCCAAGGGGTTCGGGTTCGTGGAAATGGGCAGCGACCAGGAAGCCCAGGCCGCCATCGCCGCCCTCAACGGCCAGCAGGTCGAGGGACGCAGTCTCACCGTGAATGAGGCGAAGCCGCGCGAGGACCGCGGCGGCGGCGGCGGCAGCCGCGGCGGTTCCGGCGGGAGCCGGGGCGGCTACGGCGGCGGTTCCGGTGGCCGGCGATACTAGCACACGTCACACCAACGCCCCTTCCGGACTCTCCGGAAGGGGCACGGAAGGTGAGTGAATCCGATGCGGAAAAGTAAGGGACGACGCAAGGTGGGCCGGAAAAAGCGCCGGATGCGGGCCAAGATCCGCCACCGCAAGTAGCACGAGTTCCGGCCCGCCACGGAGCGTGATGGCGGGCCACTCTTCACCCCTCACGTTCCAGCAGTGGCCCGGACCACCGCTCCGGTGGGCGCCACGATTCGTACCCGGTACCGCGGCCATCCCGTTCCAGCGAGGAAGACTTATGACTCCGAAGAAGACCCTGCGGCAGAGGGAGGAGGAATTGCGATCCTTGCTCGCCACCCCGGCGGGCAGGAACGAACTCCAGAAACTGGAGTCCCGCTATTCCGCAGCGAGCGACAAAGTGCGGCCGGCGGCGGCGTCGCTCATCACCTACATTCTGGTCTACGAGAGAGAGCACGGCCTGATCGGCCTTTGACCAAGCGGTCTTGGGGGCAGGAAACGGCCCTCTCGGCCCGCCCCACTTGCACCTGACGCTTGGCGCATGTCCGGAGCTGACGATGACGGCGCAAGCCACACGTCAGCTCGACTGTGGCCGAGACCGTCCAGCTATCTCAAGAACCCGCCAGGTCAATGGGTATAGTCCTTTTGTGGGTCCTCTGGTATCTTCCCGCAGAGGGAGGGCAGAAAGGCCGTGTGTGCAACACCCCATTACCTCATTCATCCTGCTTTCCCCCGTTGTAGTCAAGTTGGCAAGGCTTGGTCGTCGATAACACCCACGTCCTGCACAAGGCTCGGGTGTTTCCGTGCGAAAGTAGGAACTTCATGCTCGCGATGAGAGAAGCCGCTGTTGGGAATCTTGACCCCGCTCAGGCGACACAACTGTCCCTGTTGGTCGATCTGGAAGCCCGCTGGGAGAACCTGCGAAAGGCCCCGTCGCCGGACTCGGGGGTGGGGTCTGCCACGCAGGATCTGCAAGGCAAGCAGAAGGCCTACGAGGCCTTCCGCGCCAAGCTGGTGGCGTACAACAAGCGGTATACGCCCGCACATGTCCCCGAGTTGCTGCTGAATACCCCGTCCCGGTTGGGGATTTGGTGCCAGAGGATGCGGGACCTCTACCTCCAAGTGGAGCACGACCCACAGGGCCACTGCCCGGTCCACCTATTGGAGAAAGCCTACCGGTGGGCCGACCGGGTGGGCGTCCGCATGCACAAGGACCGCGTCAGCCGGTCGACACCGCCCGCCACGATTCGGGCCGCGATTGCGGACCTGGAGGCACTGGGCCAGTGGTGCGAGGACTTGGCCAGGAGCGCGCCCCCGGAATGAGGGGACCATCCCCAGGAACACACTTTGCCTGGCGCCGGGGCGGGCGGCGGGGTTGGGCCAAGCACGGCCATGGCGACGATTCATCATTTCTTGGGCCATTGGCCCAGGTGATGCGCTCACTCTTTACAGAACGTACTTTTCGTCACGAGCCGCACGCGCCGACGGTGAGAAGCAGCAGACCTTTGAAGCAAGAGAAGCATGCGCCGCCGATGCCGTCCCAGTACAGCGTGTAGGTCCTCTCACCAAGGATAACCTGACCCCCCTCGTCAGAAGTCCCTTCCCGCTCGCCAGGGCTCGTTTGCACCACGCCAAGATAATCCCACGGATCCCACCTTTTTCCTTAGTTTGGCAGTCTTTTTTGGTGTACCATATAGGATATTCTATCCAGAACCGCAGCAGAAGAGCACGGTGTCTTCGCCTGGATGAAGCCACCAGCGGGGGATGGCGTGATGGCTGTCCCTCCGATTCCATCTCAGGAGACTACACCGTGAGCCAGCAATGGTATTACATCGCCCAGGCCCAACAGCAAGGTCCCGTATCACTGGAACAACTGCTCGATCTTGCCGCCACCGGGCGCCTCCGACCGACCACGCTGCTTTGGAGAGAAGGGATGCCTTCCAGGAAGCCAGCGCGGAGCACCCCGGAGATGTCTTCCGCACATTTCGCAGGACCCGTTGCCACCCGAACGTCCATCTGTCTCGGCGAACCACTCCTATCAGCGATAGGGATCCTACTTGAGCCGAGCGTGCTAGCGGCCGGACTTGCCGCTCTCGGGTTCATACTCCTCTTCCTCCTGCGCTAACCGAATCCGAGTGCCTGGGAGAGCCCGCTCCAGAATCAGGCAGAGTGGCGCGCGACCGTGCAGCTGGCGGGCGCGCTCGTCGTAGTGCTCCCGCTGCTACGCATCGCCGAGAATCGTATAGTAATTCCGCCTCGTTTCAGCTCTCTGACCTCAAGAAAGCACTTTCTACCTGCCAATTTGACTTCTCCGCACCCGCACTGGTGCCAGAAGCGGCGTCTGGGGAAGCCTGGCTCATCCGCGCGCTCGCAGACAACAGTCTCCAACTTCTTGCAAGACAAGGATTTGAAGAGAGTTCCGCCCCGGTCCTTGCGGATGTCACGACTTGGCATGCGGCTTGCAATTATCTTAGTTGGCGGCCAATTCCCAGGCGTCGTGAACCGACCGAACGCCACGGGGATTGGGCAACTCATGTTGATGCAGTAGCAGTAGGGCTGGTACAGCCCACCGGAGCACCTACGGCAAAACACTTTTATTGATCGTGGAAGGAGGTTGATTTATGCGCCTCACTCGTTGGCAACCGTTCACTCCGTTCTTGGACCAGCTCCAGCAGCTTCAGGGTGAGATGAATCGTCTGGTGGAGCGCTGGGGAGGCGACGGCGGCTGGACACGCGGCTTCGCGGCCACCTATCCCGCGGTCAATGTCTGGGAAGACGCTGACCACGCGTTCGTCGAAGCGGAGCTGCCGGGTCTGGATTTGAAGGACCTCGAGATTTATGTGACCGAAGGCAATCAGCTCACCCTCAAGGGGGAGCGCAAGCAAACCGTGCCGGACAAGGGCATCGCTCACCGCCAGGAACGCGGCTTCGGCAGCTTCGCGCGTGTGCTGACGCTGCCCTTTAACGTGGATGCGGACCAGGTGGAGGCTCGTTTCGAACAGGGCGTGTTGTTGATCAAGCTGGCGAAGCATCCGGCCGCCAAGCCCCGCAAGATTACCGTCAAGGCGGAATAACGTCCCTTGCCCAGGCGAGCCGTGCTCTTCCCGCGCGGGCGCGCTGAAGGGTTGGGCTCGCCTCTTTTTTGCGAAAGGAGTGTGACTCCATGGCCGAGAACAAAACCGTACCTCAGAAAGAACCCAGTGAACAAAGCGGCCCCGAGAGCACCCGTGGCGGCATCATGTTCACGCCGCGCGTCGACATCTTTGAAACGGAACAGGAATTGACTCTGTACGCCGATTTGCCGGGTGTGCGGCCCGAGGACGTCGACCTGCGCTACGAGCGCGGCGAACTGATCCTGCATGGTCGCGTTCAGCCGCGGCATCCCCAGCGAAGCTTCGTGCTCAATGACTATGACGAAGGCGATTTCTATCGCGCCTTCACCATCCACGAATCGATTGACAATGGCCGAATCTCCGCCGAGTGCAACAATGGCGTCTTGACCGTGCACTTGCCCAAGGCGGAAGCGGCTCGCCCCAAGCAGATCACTGTTCAGAGCGCGTGACGGTTCGGGTGTGGACGCCGGAGACCTGGGGCGAGGCTCATGGCGACCCCGCCCCAGGCCCGGCTGTGCGAGGGCTGTGGCTATGCATATCACTCCTCCGATTCTCTTGATCGATGATGATCGTGCCTGGCTGGAGACCCTGGCCGATTACTTGCAACACCGTGGGTTTGCCACCCAGACCGCCAGTGATCCTCTGCAAGGTCTGGCCTGGGTCGAGAACCATGGCGTGTCCCTGGCCATCATTGACTTCCAAATGCCGGGCATGGATGGCCTGGAGCTG
>JBGQLF010000072.1:0-14242 GCA_041499985.1 Gemmataceae bacterium | reverse complement strand
CGTCGGCACCACCATGCCGAGGCCCCTATCGGGCAGCAGCAACCAACTCAGGACCAGCCCTCCCAACCCGATCGCCCAGAATGCGTGACCATGCATCTGCGGACCAGTAACCTGTAGAGACAACGGATCCGTGGAGCAACCACTGTCCCCGGCAACTTCCGCTGCCTTCATCCGAGTACCCAAGGTCGTTCCCTCGTTTGCTAGCGGATGGTCGAGCTCACGCAGCTCTGGCACCAGAGGCGCTGGCTCTTGGGACGTCAGGGGCGGAGACTCGGAAGACCCTGCAAATACGCCGCTAGCTGGTAGGTCCCGGGATTCCATTGGCGCTCTGGCCGTGCGCGTTTCGCTTTGTCCTGAGTTGGGAGAACTCGCCACATGGAGCACCAGCGCGGAAGGTGCGCTGGCAGACGACTGGCTCGGAAGGGGCAGCATCCTGCCGGTCTCAGGGGCTGGATCACCAGGCGCACCCCTGAAGTCCAGATTCTGGGTTGCCGGCACAGAAGACAAGGCGACACTGACTCCGACTCGGTCGGCGGGAGCCAGGGCAGCAGGAGGCGAAGGGCGCAGGCTGCCGGCCGGCAAGTCGGTCGGACTGGAGAGCAGCCAAAAGAACGTGGGCTGAGGCATGGCCGAGACGGTCGCGGCCTCCACGGGTTGCCGCGTCGTGTCCCGCAGCTGCGGGCCGAGGGCGTCACTGAGGCTCGTGCCGCTTAGCTCGAACAGCACCGGCGCGAGGGATTGGCCTTGCTCGTTGGCCCGGGTGAAGCGGACAGTGTAACGGCCCTGGTCCAGAAAAACGTCCCCGCCGCGTGTCGCTCCGTCCTGCACGGCCATGCTGAAGACGGTCCGGCCGGCGCCATCCAGGATGGTCATGCGAACGCCCGTCTCGACGGGCGCGCTCCAATCGGTGGCCGACAGCACGAAATGAAACTGCTGACTCTCCACGACCTGGAGGGTGCGCAAAGCTTCGCGCTCGTCCGGGCCAAGGGATTCATTGACGAACGTTTGCAAGTGGGAGGCGTCCTGGGCGAAGTCGATGGCCACCTGATAGTGTGCCACCTGATCGCCGCAGAAGTTGCTGCCGCGCACCTCGACATCATACTCCTGGTCCGAACGAACAGAGGGCACCCGAACCTCGGTCTGGCCCTCCTGGTTCAGCATCGTCCGGGCATCCACCCTGTTCCCCTGGTTGTCGTAGACCGTGACCTGGAGGGGCGCCTCGTTGCTTTCTAGCGCATTGACCACCACGGTCATGACATTCGTCATGTCCTTGCCGATGTCCGCCGAGAGCACCCGGTACGTGTGGGCAGGCGTCGCCATGCTGATGCTATCGCCTACCTCGTAGTAAGTATGTTCGACGTAGCCAGGTGTCGTTGCGAGCAGCTGAACCCCGTTCAGCGAGGGACTGAGTTGATTCCCTGCGGAAATCGTGGCTGCGTAGTGGCACGCTCCGCCATTCGAGTGAGAGGCGTCTGCTGCCGCCAACTGCGGCTGGACTTCCAGCTGGTAACTTCCGATGCCGAATACATCCTTCTGGCCGCCCTCGACTTTCACATAGTAGGTGTCACCCGCAGTGACCTGATCGAGCCGAAGGGACAGGTCATTGTTTAGGGGAGTCGTCGCCAAGGCCGTGTTGATCACGTTGCCGAAGGCGTCGTAAACCGTCAGCCGCGGTACCAGAAGACTGATCCCCGCCGCTTGGAGTTGAACAGCGAGGGCCTGGACTCCAGCGGGAACCACCAGCCGATAAACATCGGCGTCCGCAAGCGTGCTCACATCCGCTGCGAGCGTGACCGGAGTGGGCTGCCCGCCCGCGTTCGGCAGACTCAGGGGAGTTGCGGTGGCGAAGGTATTGTTGCCGTCCGGCCCCTCGAACGCGTCGGCGGGCCGGGCGCCGTAGAGGGCGCGGAGGGACGCCACATCCTCCGGAGTCAGACCATTCTGGACGAGGTGGAACTGTTCGAAGAGAGGCGAGTTCGGATCCGTGCTCGGGCCGATGCCAAACACGTGACCGGCCTCGTGCAGGAGAACCGAGAACAGGTCCGGCGACGTGCTTGGACCTCCCATACTGAACGGGTAAGAGCTGTTCAGGAAGACATCGCCCACCCAGGTGTTGGCTACGAAGGGGTCATAAGGGTTGGCGACTGCCAGCACATCCCTCGCCATGGGGAAGGCCCCGATGCGGACATCACCAAAGCGCGGGTCCCCCTGCTTCAACCCAAGGGTGCCGAACGGCTGGCCTCCGTCCGCCACCAGCCCCACGTTGATGTTCGCCTCCACCGCCCAGGTCTGGAAGGCGCGAAGGATCTCTTGCTGCCAGACGGCAGTTGGGAGCTGGGCGTCGAGCGTCCGGAACAAGCTGCTGGACTGATTCCCCGCGAGAGTACCATCGGGGGCGAAGCTGATCGTCAGGCTATTCGCCTCGGGCCAGGGAACATTGAAGGTCGCCGGTACGGTCCGGTCCTCGAACTGTTCCAGGATCAGCTGTCTTGCTCTTGCCATGACAGGGTTCTCGACTCGGAAACCTCGGCCCCTAGCGCAGAATCAAGGGACCTCTTTTCTGTAGGACGGCTCTCCAGAGCCGTCCTACAACGAAAAACAGCTCTCTGGATCTTGCCCTAGCTACACGCTGCCCCTTTGAGGGCGGGTTCACGGTGGCGCCGGCTGGAGCAGGCGCACCGCCTGGAGTAGCTGTTGGAAGCGCGGATCTTTCCGGAGGGGATCCAGGTCTCGATCTGTTTGGATCAGTTCATCCCCGAACCCCTGCCGCAGCGCGGAAGCCAACAAGGGGAAGGCTCTCAGGCCATCGTCCGCGTTCAGGCGCGAAGTCAAGGCATAGATTCCAGCGACCTGATACAGCGTAACGGCGGACGTATCCAGCGACAAGGTCCCCTCGGCGTCCTGGAGGGCGGCTTCCCGCTTCCCCAGGCGGGCGAGAAGAATCCCGCGGGCGGCGCGGGTCGGCCCGTGCTCTGGCGACAGCGCCAAGGCCCTGTCCAGCACCTGTACCGCTTCCTCGGTCCGCCCTAGTCGCTCCGCCAGTACATGCGCCTTATTCTCCAGGGCGGGAAGGGAACGCGGGTTGCTTTCCAGGGCTCGGTCGAAATCCGCCAGAGCGGTCTGCGGAGCGCTCGCTACTCGGGCCACGCCCCGGGCAATCCAGCCGGCCTCGTCGGCCGGTTCCCGCCGCAGACCGTCTTCTCGGTCGCGCTGCGCGCCCGCCAGATCCCCAGCCTTCTCGCGGGCCTGGGCCCGAAGGAAGTATACACGCGCATCGGTGAGGCCCATGCCGAGGGCATCCGTAAGGTCCTGGATGGCCTCCGCGCAGCGGTTCGCGCCCAGTCGGGCGAGGGCCCGGTTCATGTAGGCCTCCCCATTCCGGGGCTGCAAACGAATGGCCTGGTCGAAATCCACACCCGCCAGCGCATCCTCGCGCTGTTTGAGGTGTGCCAGGCCGCGCTTGAAATACCAACCGGCAAAGTCCGGGGTCAGGGCAATGCAGGCACTGTAACAGGCCGCCGCCTGCGCGGGCCGGGAGAGGTGGTCGTAACAACTCCCCAGGCCATACCAGGCCCAGACATTCTGGGGAGCCTGGAGGGACGCCTTCTCCCACAGAGGAAGTGCTTTGCGAAAGTGCCCTTGGGCTGTATAAAGGCAGGCCCGCAGGCAACAATCCCGCGCCGTCTGTGGAGGAGTCGCTTCCGCCCTCTCCAGGAGGCCTTGAGCTTCGGCATGCTCTCCGAGTTGTTCAGCGAGCAGGCCGCGCTGTTGCCACAGGGCTCCCGGAACTTGCCCCTCTGGATAGCAGCACTCTGCGTGCCGATTCAGTTCCAACGCGCGCTGGAGTTGGTTCGCGCGTTGTGCCGGAGAGGTTTCGGAATCCGCCGGCACGCGCGTCAGCGCCGCCAGGAGGAACAGGAGTTCGCCGAGATCCGCACGCAGCTGCTCCTGCGGCTCGGGGGCAAGATGCCGGAAAACGGCAGTCCCGGGCCAAGAGGGGTTGTCGCGCACCTGGTAGCGGTCCAGCGCGTGACGGCAGGATGCCTCGATCTTTTCCAATCGATGCCTCCCCGCTGTCGGCGCCTCCAGGAAGGCAGCCTGGACCTCTCTCATTTCCACGCGGAACTGGTTGAAGGCTTCAACGGCCTCCAGCCGGGCCAGACGTTCTCCGCGCAAGGCGAATAAGGACCCCAGCCCCAGGAGCAGGGCCGCGGCCAGGGCGGCGATGCTCGACGCGGAAGTCAGGCGAGGATGCCGGCGCGCCCATTTCCGGGCACGCTCGCGCAACGACGGCTCGCGGGCATGACGGAGCGGCAGGTCTTTCAGCTGCCGTTCCAGGTCTTCCTGGAGTTCCCGGGCCGTCTGGTAGCGCCGGCTAGGATCGGCCTCCAGGGCATGTCGGACGATGGACTCGACCGCAGCCGACACCGCTGGGTTCCCGGCGCTGAGTCTTGGGGACGGTGGGAGGCGGTCCTGAAGCAGGCGGGCGAGCACGTCCTCGACAGGGCCCTGGTGCAACGTAAATGGGTGCCGGCCGGTGAGCAGCTCGTACAGGATGACTCCCAGGGCATAGAGATCGCTGCGTGCATCCACCCCCTGCGTACCGCGCTGGAAGGCCAGCAGATGCTCGGGAGCCATATACGGCAAGGTGCCTCCGAGGAACGCCGCCGGGGCACCGGAGCGCAGCTTGATGTCTTCGGAAAGGTTAAAGTCCAGGAGCATAGGCTGGCCGTCATCCGCCAGAAGGACATTGGCGGGCTTCAGGTCGCCGTGCACAATGCCGCGGTCGTGCGCGTGGCCGAGGCCGTCGGCCAGCCGGGCTCCGATCCACAGCACGGCCTCGACATAGGTTTGTCCCGCCAAGGCCTTCAGGCTACTGGCAGATGCGGTCGCTTGAAGGGGAAACGATGACCCAGGATGGCAAGAGAGGATGCCTCCTTCCTCCCTCCCAACCGTTCTCTTGCAGGCGTTCACCGTATCCACTAGCGCCTTGCCGGAGGGGGGCAATGCCCCTTGGCCTTGGATCGCGCGGAGCACGTCTGCCAGAGTGGTGGAGCCGTAAAACGGCATGCAAATGGCGTGGAAGGGGCGGGCGTGGTGGACCGAGTAGACAGGGACGATGTTGGTGTGCTGGAGCTGAGCCAGTTGGCGCGATTCGCCGCGGATGTCCCGCGAGACTTTCAGCGCCACGGGGCGATCCGCCAGCTCCCCTTGCTGGGCAAGGTAGACCCTGCCAAAGGCTCCACGGCCTAGCTCGGCGATCAGGCGAAAGCCCAAGAATTCCGTACCCACTTCGGGCATCCCGTCCAGGGCCCGACGTGTCGTTGAGGTTGGAGGATAGAAGATGGAAACATTCTCCGTTTCTCCTTCCTCCTCGCCGAAAAGCTGTGCGGCGCGGTTCTCTGTCCTCCCGCTCCCCGACGCGTGCCGCTGCCTGGGCCAGTCCCAGGTATCCACTCCGAAACGCTGTTGGTAGTCCTCCGGACTCGGGTCTTCTCCCGCCTGCCGGCGCAGGCGGTATTCTTCGAAGGTGAGCGCCTGAAGGTCTTCGCCTGCTCGAAAGAGCTGCGGAAAGTGCCGCTGGTAATCCTCGAGGCTCCTGGCGGCGCCGCGCGTCCAGCCGTACTCGAGATCGACACGAACCAGCTCGCGCAGCACCTCCAGGTAGAGGGGATGACTCGGCTCAGGGAGGAACGCGGTCAGATCGGCCTGTCCCTCTCGTGCCTGGGCCGCTTCATAAGCCGCGATGAAGCCATCCAGCTCATTCTCTTGGTCAGGAGCTGCTGTCTCGGTCATGTCATTCCTCTTGGAGCAGGTACGCCAGCTTCTTGCGTGCCTCTTGTAGGAGGCGCTCCACGGTTCGCTTCGAACGCTGGGTCCGCTGGGCGATCTCCGCGACCTCATAGCCCTCGATGCGCAGCGTCACCATCTGCCGCTGCTGCACAGGCAAGCGCTGCAAGGCCTCCTCCACGGTGAGTTGCAGGAAGCCCAGGGCTGCACTATCGTGGTCCTCCGGCGTCTTTGCGTCATCGAGGTAGTCTCCGCCTGCGGTCGCGCGGACATCCCGCTTCGCGGCGCGGTGGAACGCTCCCTTGGCGCGGATCTTGTTCAGGGCGATGACCAGGAAGAGTTTCCACAATTCGTCGCCGACTGGTACGTCGTAGTCGCCGCTGCGAGCCCTCCGAAAAAAGCTGCCGAAGACGGATTGCACGATCTCCTCGGCGTCGACTCGGCGTGCCAGTTCCGGCGAGGACTTGGCCCGGGCCAGTGCGCGCAAGCGGTGGGCATAGCGGAGGTACAGCTGAGTGGCTGCGTCCTGATTGCCCAGCTGAAGCCGCCGAAGCAGCGAGCGATCCGACACTGGGTTTCCGGTCGGGTCGGCAGTCTCCGGGTCTTGCGGTTCCGGTCCCGGCATTGGCAATCCCTGCAAAGGAGAGTAGTCGCTTGCGGAGGCGAAGTCCGCCACAATTATGCCTGGGGAGCAGAGAAGAGGCAAATGGAGCCGTCTCCCCGGCGGATTCGGCATGCTGACGGGCATTCTTGCTCGGTGTCGAGAACCTTAGCTGCTTGCGAGCCCATTCTCATTCCTCCCAGGCCGTCGCACCCAATCCGCTCCCGATGGACCGCCTTCCAACGACAACGCCCATTCGCTAAGCTATACAAAGCTAAAGCGAGGACGAGGACATCCCATGTATAGCGCGGAAGATATCCAGGCGCGCTTACGCGCCAAGCCCTTTCACCCCCTACGGATCATCGTCAGCGAAGGGTTGCGCTTCGACATCCACCATCCCGACCTCGTCTTGGTCGGCAGGCGCGACCTCATGATCGGCTTCCCTGCCCCGGATAATCCTTCGGTCTACGACCAGGTCGCGCGGGTCGCACTGGTTCATGTGGTTGCCTTGCAAGACATTCCTGTCACGTCGACGTCGGGTGATGGCCAGCAGTGACCCCAGACGCATTTCAGGAGGGCGGCAAACCGACAGGTAGGACACCTGGGGCACTGTCGCGTTCGTAGCGCCGTCGGCACGTACCGTGTGCTCTCCGGGTAGCTGTTGTGCCGAAACCGCACACCTTTGCGTGAGGAACCGCTGGGGGGGCCTGCAAGGCTTCTCCGAACAGGCCCCGGGGCACAGATCCCCAACAAGCCATCGCTGGAGAGGCGCTCGCTCCCGCAGTTCGGACAAGGTGGCAAGTTCAGGTGCGCCTCCACCCATCCACCCTTCCTCCGGGACATCCGGCCTGGCAGGTGTGCGGCAATGACCCGATTCGGTTTGGCCTGTGCGTGTTCAGAACAGCGCGGCCGTGGGAGAGCGTTGCCTCCTGTCAAGGCGCAAGAATTCTTCGCGACCTAACCCTTTGGCCTGTCCAGATATACTTTGCGAGCCGGAGAGAACTGCTTCGTCCGGCATGGGCCTTGCTACAAGCACGGTAGAAAACGGCTCCCCTTCCGGGGGTGGCCGGCGACCCCACGGGCGAGCGTAGCGGGGAAGGCCTCCCCAAAGCGTCGAACCCATCCCAGTCTTTGGTAAAGGGAGACGAGCCATGTTGACCGAAGCCGAACTCTCCGAGTACCTGGACGAGATCCGGCGGCAGGTCTGTAGCCGGTGCATCGAACGGCCTCCGGGTGGGCCTCCCTGTGCCCCGCTGGGGAAGCAATGCGGGGTCGAGGTCCACCTCCCCCAGTTAATCGAGGCGATCCATGAAGTGCGCAGCGGTTTGATCGAGCCGTACCTGGGCAACAACCGCCGAAAGATCTGTGAACATTGCGCCGCTCTCCACAGCGACCTGTGCCCGTGCCCGATGGATTACCTGGCGGTCCTCGTTGTCCAGGCGGTGGAAACGGTGGATAAGCGGCGCCAGGAGCAAGCAGCTACCGTTTGAGAGTACTGATCCGCCTCGGAGGGCAGTTACCGGGGACAGGGTGGCGGCAGTGGCCCGCGTGCGCAAGATAACTTGAGATGAAAGAGAGGAATGTCATGGTTCCGAAAGTAACGTTCACGGTCAAGGAGGGCGGGTTGAGGGGGCAAGAATTCGCCTTCGATAAGCCGACCAGCTGGGTCATCGGCCGCGCGGAGGACTGCGCCCTACGAGTGACCGGCGGAGTGGACGCCATACTCGTCTCGCGGCACCACTGCCTGGTCGACATCGACCCACCGGTCATTCAGGTCCGTGACCTGGGCAGTCTGAACGGGACCTACGTCAACGGCAAGATGATCGGACACCGTGAGAAGTGCCAGACGGCCGAGGAAGCCATTTTTACGCCCGGCCCGGCCTACGAGCTCACCGATGGCGACGAGCTCGCGTTGGGCTGCACGGTCCTGGTGTGTCATTCTCAGCCTGCCCTAGCCCCCTACTTGGGCGCCCCCGAAGGACTCTGAGGGGCCAACGGACGGGGTGGGGAAGGCCTGGAGAGGCGAATGGAGCCAGACTGGCGCTGCGCAGCAGCCGATCGGAGGAGCTCCGGTCCGGCTCGAACACCATCGGGCGCGACAGCAGAGGCGCGTCGTCTGGTCTCGGAAGGATGGCCAGTGAGGCAGGACGGGTGGAACCCTGGAAAGCTACCTCGGGGCGGGGAGAGCACCAGGGAGCTGCCTGTGGAACAATACGTTTGCATTCACGGCCACCTCTACCAACCGCCGCGCGCCAATCCATGGCTGGAGAGCGTTCAGGTCCAGGATGCGGCCTACCCGTACCACGACTGGGCACCGGGCTGGTCTTCGCAGGAGCGCCTGGGTTGCGTTCGCTCGGTTATCCCGAGGCGTCGGCGAGTAGCGCTTGGGTGTCGGGGTGTTCCAGGATGGTCATCGGTTGGCTCCTTTCTCCGTTGTCATCTCGCTACAGTATCCCGACGCGCTCTCTCGGATAGCCCCATCGCCTACAGTAGACCTATGAAAGGCACCATGAATCGAACCGCGACCCAGATCACGTCCTTGTTCTCGAGGGAACTGGTCATAGCCGGGATCACTCTCACGGCCATTGCGCTCCACCTTGTGGTGCGATTTGTCTTCAATATCGAAGGCACGGTGCTCGGGTTTCCGTGGCCGGCGATTCCGCTTCTCGCGGCCCTGGTGGTTGGCGGCATCCCGCTCGTCGCGGGTCTGGTGATCCGGCTGCTGCGCTTCGAGTTCAGTTCGGACCTTCTCGCTGGCATTTCCATCGTCACGGCCGTGGTGCTCGGAGAGTACCTCGCCGGCACGCTCGTGGTGCTCATGCTTTCTGGCGGACAGGCTCTAGAAGCCTACGCCGTCCGCCGGGCGTCCTCCGCACTGCTCGCCCTCGCCCGACGGATGCCTTCGCAAGCGCACCGCAAGCAGGATGGAACGGTCAGCGAGATTCGACTGGAAGAGGTTGCGGTCGGCGACCTGCTCGTCGTCTTTCCACACGAGACCTGTCCAGTCGATGCCGTCGTGGTGGGAGGGCGCAGCACGATGGACGAATCGTACCTCACCGGCGAACCGTATGTTTTGTTCAAAGTCGTGGGGTCGGCTGTGATGTCCGGGGCCATCAACGGCGACGGCGCGCTGACGATCCGCGCGGAAAAATCGGCTGTCGATTCGCGCTATGCCAAGATCATGCAGGTCATGCGCGAGTCGGAACAGCGCCGGCCCGAGTTGCGGCGCCTCGGCGACCAAATTGGTGCCATTTACACGCCGCTCGCGGTGGCCATCGCCCTGATCGCCTGGGTTGCGAGTAGCGATGCCCTGCGATTCCTGGCCGTGCTGGTGGTCGCCACGCCTTGCCCGCTTCTCATCGGCATCCCCGTGGCGATCATCGGTTCCGTTTCTTTGGCTGCTCGGCGCGGCATCATCATCAAAGATCCAGCCGTGCTGGAAAAGATAGACACTTGCCGCACGGCGATCTTCGACAAGACCGGCACACTCACCTACGGGCAGCCGAAGTTGACGGACGTTCTTCCCGGCGAGGGTTTCACAAAAGAGGAAGCGCTGGCTGCGGTCGCGAGCCTGGAGCGATATTCGCGCCACCCACTTGCGGCTGCGACCATCGCCGCCGCTGGCCAAGCCGGTCTCAAACTTGCGCAAGCCGCAGAAGTGAGCGAGCGACCAGGCGAAGGGCTTCGCGGCATCATCGGCAGTCGGGCGGTACAAGTGACGAGCCGGAAAAAGCTCCTGGCTCAGTCGCCAGCGTCCGCACAGTTGCTTCCGCCATTGGCCGGCGGATTGGAGTGCGTGACGTTGATCGACGGCGGGTATGCGGCAACGTTTCGATATCGGGACGAACCTCGGGCTGAAGGGAAGGCGTTCATCCGGCACTTGAAACCGCATCACGGGTTCGAGCGCGTCCTGTTGGTTTCCGGGGATCGGGAATCGGAGGTTCGCTACCTGGCCGAGAAAGTCGGGATTACCGAGGTCTACGCCAGCCAAAGCCCCGAACAGAAGTTATCGCTCGTGCGTGAGGAGACCAAAAAGGCCGCCACCGTTTTCATGGGCGACGGGATCAACGACGCCCCGGCATTGACCGCTACAACAGTTGGCATCGCCTTCGGGCAAGGCAGCGACGTCACGGCGGAAGCGGCGGGGGCAGTCGTTTTGGACAGTTCTCTACAGCGAGTGGACGAGCTTTTGCACATCGGCCGGCGGATGCGAGCGATCGCATTGCAATCGGCGATCGGTGGCATGGCTCTTAGCTTGGTCGGAATGCTTCTTGCCGCAGGGGGTTACCTCCCACCGGTTGCCGGCGCGGTAACCCAGGAAGTCATCGATGTTCTCGCGGTACTCAACGCCTTGCGGGCATCCTTGACGCCGCGTGTACTTACGGATTACTAGACAAGCAACGAGGCCCGGCAGAGACCCCAGGCCCGACTGGCGGCGTTGTCTGTTCGGTGGCGGCATGCGAGATGCTCGGATGGCGGCCGGGCCGAACCAGGCGGCGGCTGAACGGGACCCGCCGCCCGCTCACGATCCAGTTCGACAGGAGAGATTCCGAATGCCGCAGACCTCTCACATCGAGAAGCACTTTACGGCCTCGGAAACCGTGCGCGACATTGTCATCGGCATGTCCGACGGCTTGACGGTTCCGTTCGCTCTCGCTGCCGGACTGTCGAGCGCGGTGGATGCTACGGTCCTGATCATCACCGCGGGACTCGCCGAAGTCGCAGCGGGTGCGATTGCGATGGGCTTGGGCGGCTACCTGGCAGCGCGAACCGATGCGGAACACTTTGCAGCGGAACAGACCCGAGAAGAACGCGAAGCCCCGGAGATACCTGAAGCCGAAGCCGCCGAGGTTGCCCAGGTCTTCCGCGGCTACGGTCTCCCCGCGGGCACGGTGACCGCCGTGGTAGGCGCGAGCCGTTCGGATCGCAAGCTGGTTGGTGGACTGGCTGCATCAGCGGCCTTTGCCATAGCCAAACTCATTGGCTGACCACGCGGGCCTCCCCGGAAATTCTGCGTCCCTCTCACGCAGCGAGACGAGGTGAGTCATGGCCACCTTGCCCACTTCTGTGTTGCCCAAGCGGATCCCGCACGGGCCCCACAAGCCGTCGTCGGCCATCCAGGTCTCACCGCTGCTTCTCAAGGCCGCCGGGAGTGAACCCGAAGAGGTGTTGCAGAAACTGCACACCTCGAAAGGTGGCCTTTCGGCTGCGGAGGCCGAGCGGCGCCTGCAAGAATACGGCCCCAACGTCGTGGCGCGGGAAGAGCGCCATCCGCGCCTCCACCTGCTGGGCAAAGCCCTGATCAACCCCCTCGTGATCCTGTTGCTCGTGCTTGCGGCCTCCTCGTTTGTCACCGGCGACTTCCGGGCCGGGGGTGTGATGCTTCTCATGGTGATCCTCGGTGTCGTTCTGCGCTTCGTTCAGGAGGCCCGAGCCGATACCGCCGCCGCCAAGCTCCGAGCGATGATCAGCGTCCACGCGACCGCCCTCCGCGACGGCCGGCCTCAAGAAGAGCCGATCGGGCGCCTGGTGCCCGGAGACGTAGTGGAACTTTCCGCCGGGGACATGATCCCCGCCGACGTGCGGCTGATCTCCTGCAAAGACCTTTTCCTCACCCAGGCCAGCCTGACCGGGGAGTCGTTCCCCGTAGAGAAGTTTGCCGCCCGAGAAGAGGTTGCGGGCCGAGCGCCCCTGGAACTGACCAACGTCTGTTACCTGGGCACGAGCGTCGAGAGCGGGGCCGCCACGGCGGTCGTCGTGGCCACTGGCCTGACGACTTTCCTCGGCGGCATGTCCAGCGCCATCGTGGAACAGCAGGAGGGGACCAGCTTCGACAAAGGCATGAGCCGGTTCACCTGGCTGATGATCTACTTCATCCTCGTCATGGTCCCCCTGGTCTTTGTCATCAACGGGCTGACCAAGGCGGACTGGAAAGGAGCCTTCTTCTTCGCCCTGGCGGTGGCGGTGGGGCTGACGCCGGAGATGTTGCCCATGATCGTGGCGGTCTGCCTTTCCAAGGGCGCGCTGGCCATGTCCCGCAAGAAGGTGATTGTCAAGCGCCTGCACTCGATCCAGAACCTCGGCGCCATGGACGTCCTCTGCACGGACAAGACCGGCACGCTCACCATGGACCGGATTATCCTGGAGAAATACTGCGACGTGGTGCTCCAGTCCGACAAGGAAGTGCTGGTGCTGGCCTACCTCAACAGCCATTTCCAGACCGGCCTAAAGAACGTGATGGACAGGGCCATCCTTCAGCACACGGAGCTGCACGAGCACTTGGCGCTGCCGGAGTACGCCAAGGTCGATGAGATCCCCTTCGACTTCTCCCGGAGAATGATGTCCGTCGTCGTCAAAACGCCCGGCAACGCTCACCGGCTCATTTGCAAGGGTGCTCCGGAAGCGGTTTACCAGCGGTGCGGCAGTTTCGCATTGGACGGCCAACTCTACCCTATGGACCACATGATCCCGGCCGACCTGAAAGAGGAGTTTGACCTACTCAGCGCCGACGGCTTCCGGGTCCTCGCGCTGGCATACCGGGACCTGGAGCCCAAAGCAACCTACTCCAAGGAAGACGAGCGTGACCTGATCTTGCGCGGTTATGTGGCCTTCCTCGACCCGCCCAAGGACACCGCCCGGTCCGCGATCGCCGCACTCCAAGGGGACGGCGTCTCGGTCAAGGTGCTCACCGGGGACAACGAGCTGGTGAGCCGCAAGATTTGCCGGGAAGTCGGCATCGCCACCGACCACGTGCTCCTGGGCAGCCAGGTCGAAGGAATGTCTGACACGGAATTGGCGGACGCCGCCTCCAAGGCGACCCTGTTCGCCCGGCTGTCCCCGGCCCACAAGCAGCGCGTCATCAAAACCCTGCAAGGGGCGGGGCACGTCGTGGGGTTCCTGGGCGATGGCATCAACGACGCGCCGGCCCTCCGCGCCGCCGATGTGAGCATTTCCGTGGACACGGCGGTCGATATCGCCAAGGAATCGGCGGATGCCATCCTGCTGGAGAAAGACCTGCTGGTGCTGGAGCAGGGGGTTCGGGAGGGGCGGAAGGTCTTCGCCAACATCCTCAAATACATTCGGATGGGGGCCAGCTCCAACTTCGGCAACATGTTCAGCGTCCTGGGCGCCAGCCTCTTCCTGCCGTTCGTCCCGATGGCCCCGCTCCAGATCCTGACCAACAACCTTCTCTACGACTTCTCCCAGGTCCCCATTCCCACGGACGACGTGGACCCGGAACAAATCGCCCGGCCGCGCCCCTGGTCGATGAACGCCATCTCCCGGTTCATCCTGTGCATCGGCCCGTGTAGCTCGGTCTTTGATTACACCACCTTTTTCCTCCTGCTCTCTGTCTTCGGTTGCTGGGACCCGGCCCGGGAGTCGCTCTTCCAGACCGGCTGGTTCGTCGAGTCCTTGCTGACGCAGACCCTGATCATCCACGTCATCCGTACGAACAAGATCCCCTTCCTCCAGAGCTGGGCCAGTTGGCCGCTGCTCGTGACCACGGCGGTGATTATGGTCCTCGGTGCCTGGTTGCCCTTTTCGCCCATTGGTCCGGCGTTCGGGTTCACCCCGTTGCCCGCGCTCTATTGGCCCCTCCTTGCCCTGACTTTGCTCGGTTATGTTTTGCTGACCCAGGTGGTGAAGTCCTGGCTCTTTCGGAAGGGCTGGGTTTCGGAATAGCGCCGGCACCAGGAGGGTCGGAAAACCTGTATGGTTCAGATTGGTTGTGTTCTGGGTAACACCGTTGTGGCGGGCAATTTTTAAAATTGCCGGGCCCCCCCCCCACTTTTAAAAAATGCCCCCCCCAAAAGTTAACAGCCCATTTAACAAGCCCCAACATTGAAGGGG
>JBGQLF010000071.1:0-14303 GCA_041499985.1 Gemmataceae bacterium | reverse complement strand
GAGGAACGAGACTTCTACAGCCGCCTTGAGAAGAAGGCTCGGGGGCACCTTGGGCGACTCGGTGGACACCTGAAGCACCGCGCCGTTGCTTGGCGTGCCGAAGTTCTCTACGGCCATCGCGGCGCGGAGGTCGTGCGTTTTGCAACCGCCACAGGCGTTGATCTCATTGTGCTCACGTCACCCCGTCTCGACCCAAGCAACCTTAGTGCTGGGTGGGGGAGCCTGAGCTACAAGATCAGCATTGTGTGTCCGTGTCCCGTCTTGCTCGTCAAGTAGGCCGAGGCTATTTGCGCCCGAATGAACCCGAAGCACACAATAGGTAGGGCTTCATCTGAAGAGGAATCAGCCATGTTGCTGATCCACACCATTCTTTTTCCCACCGATTTTTCAGAAAACGCGCAACAGGCCTTCCCCCTGGCCTGTTCGCTGGCCCGGGATTGCGGTGCGCGCATCCTCGTGCTGTATGTCCTGCCGCCACCTTTGGGTCGTGAGAAACTAGAGGCCCGACACCATCCCGATGAATACTACCGGGGGCTGTGGGAGGCGCTCCGTCAATGGCAGGCGCCCGACCAAAACGTGCGCGTGGAGCACCGGCTGGAAGAAGGCGATGCGCCCCAGGCGATACTCGAAGTTGCCCAGGAGATTCAAGCCGACTTAATTGTCATGGGGACGCATGGAAGAACAGGGTTGGGAAGACTACTCCTCGGCAGTGTCGCGGAGCAGGTTTTGCGCAAGGCATCGTGTCCCGTCCTAACGGTCAGGGTTCCTTTCCCCGCGGCAACAGCGAGCCAGGCCGAGTCCGCGATGGCGCAACGAAGGGGTACCCAACCCAGGAGTGATGCCATGTGGCGCCTCAAGACCATCCTTCATCCAACGGACTTTTCCGACTGTTCCCTCGGTGCCCGATTTGGCCAACAAGGGTTACGGCGCGCCGGGTTCGCCGCTACTGGCGGAGGAGTACCTGGCGAAGGTACGGCAGGACCTTGAGGAACTGCAACCGGAGAAGGAGCTTTTATGTCCAAGTACCAAGAGTTTTGCGAATCCCTCTGGGTGGGCAAGGCCAAGACCGAAGAGGAGCAACTGGAGCAGCAGGATGAGGAGCGCACCCTTCCACTGACCGTTGGCAGCGTCATCCAGCGCATGTGCCAATACTACCAGTGCCCCGCCGAACAGGTTCGTTACGTTGATACGCAGGCAAACATGGTAACCGGAACGCTCCAGGATCGTGTGCCACCGATTCGGCATGACCCCGAGAAAGGCCGGTATTGTCTGGACCTTGAAATGGGCATCGGTGGCCCACCGGCTCAAGATCAATACCCGATCTGGCTCCACTTGGAATTTGTGCCGCTGAAGCACGGCGGCCTGGAGTTCCCCTTCGGCTCGGCCATTTTCCGAGTGCCCGACGAGGAGCAGGCGCTCTTTAACCACGTCGCCGATGCCGCCAACCAAGAACTGCGCAGGGAGTATACCCCTGGACCCAGAAAAATCGGGTTTTGATGGCCATCAGGAGTGAAGGTTCGGTTTGTGGCTCTGGGCAGCGTAGAAGCAGGTCAAATACTCCACACAACCGTGGAGGGTAGCGAGCTTCGGGTAGTCCTTCTCGGAGATCTCGATATGGAGTTCCTTGTGCAGCGCGATCACGAAGTTCAGGAAATCCATGGAATCGATGTCCAACTGATCGCGGAAGCTGATCTCCGGCTTCAGGTGATCCAAGTCGGCTTCGGGTGCGATATTCCCTAGGAGACGGAGGACGGTACCCCGGATCTCGTCTGGCGTCATAATTTGCTCGGCTCCTGTAAAAGGCGATCCACGGCCGCGAGGAAGAGGCCGCCACGATGGCCATCGCTCACCCGGTGATCGGCGGAGAGCGTCGCGGTCACGACCGGACGGGAGACGATCTGGCCGTCCACCGACCAGGGGCGCTCCACCAGCTTGCCAAAGCCCACCAGCGCCACCTGCGGTGGGTAGATGATGCCGAAGACGCTCTCGACTCCTTGTTCGCCAAGGCTGGTGACCGTAATGGTCGGATCGGTGAGTTCCGAGCTGCGTAAGGTCCCGGCGCGGGCACGCGACACCAGGTCGCGCAAGTTCTTCATGAGATCGTCCAGGCTCTGCCGATCGGTGTCGTGCAGGGCAGGGGCCACCAGGCCGCCCTGGCGCAGCGCAATCGCCACGCCCACGTGAATCGATGTGTTAGGCACGACGCGCTCCCCATCCCACACCGCGTTCAGTTCCGGGACCTCCCGCAGCGCCAGAGCCACGGCCTTCAGAAGGAGGACGCCGTAGAGCAAGCGGTCCGTAACGGGCCGTTTGAGGTTTTCCTCAGCCAGCCAGGTCGTGGCCGGGTGCAAGTCGATGCTGGTGCTCAGGTAATAATGCGGGATCTCGCGCTTGGACCGACTCATGGCCGCGGCGATCGTCTGGCGCATCCGGGTCCATCGGTCCGCAGCGGGCGGGGCGGGGATAGGCGCTGTCGCCATGGCCTTCGCCGCCGCGGCCCGCTCGATGTCCTCGCGGGTGATGGCACTACTACGGCCGCTACCCTGGATAGTCGTGGGATCGACCCCGAGCTTCCGGGCCACTTCCCGGGCCGAGGGGGAGATCCGTAGCCGGCTTAGGTCACGAGCGGGCGCTGCTGGGGTGATCGCAGGCAGCACGGGGGCGGTGGGAAGAAGCTGCGGGGTCTCGCGCGCGGGTACCGCCGGTGCCCCCTCTTCCCGGACCGTGGCCAGCACGCTTCCGACCGGCACCTGTTCCCCTGGCTGGACGAGCAGTTGCTCGATCGTGCCGCTGGTGAAGATCTCGACGTCGATCACACCCTTATCGGTCTCGACCTCAGCAATGATGTCGCCACGCCGCACGGCCTCGCCCGGCTTCTTGTGCCAGGCGATCAGCGTGCCGGCGCTCATGTCCGCCCCGAGTTTCGGCATCAGGAAATCACTCATGGCGTCAAACCAGGTTTGATGTTCTTCACGGTCCGGTCATTTGCTCCAGGCCATCCAAGCAAGCACGCTCAGTCCGACGGCGAGGAATAGCAAAGGGATCATCAGCCGCTGACCGCGGCTTTCCCAGCTCGGTCAGGTTCCACATAGGTTGTCGACGAGCGGTTTATCCGGTCCGCCCACCATTCCCCGATTCAGGCCGAACAGCTTCAGCAAGCCCAGGAGCGTGAACGTCAGGCCAATGAGGATCGGGATCAACCAATCGGCGAGAGAGTTCATACTTCCGACCTTCCTTTCGTGGGTACGGGGAGGAGGAACAGCAGGAACAGCAAGTTCCACAGATAAGCAAGTTCGCCCGTGAGGAATACTCTCAGGCTGAACAGGCTGAACAGGGCTGCCAGCCGCATCGGTCGCCAGTAAGAACGGTGGTATTCCTTCATGGTGGTAACAACTCCCGGACGGCTTGCACAATTTTCTCGACCTGCGGCAGCGCCGCGTCTTCCAGGTGCCCGGCGTAGGGGATGGGCACCTCGGCGCTACAGACCCGCGCCACCGGCCCGTCCAGATCATAGAAGCCGCCCTCCATGATCCGGGCACTGATCTCGGCGGCAAAGCTGCCGGTCCTCCAGCCCTCGTCGATAACCACGGCCCGATGGGTCCTGGCCACCGAGGCGAGAATCGTTTGGGTGTCCAGGGGCCGGAGCACCCGCAGATCGATCACCTCCGCCTCGATCCCCTCCGCCGCCAGCTGTTCCGCGGCCTGTAGCGTCTTGCCCAGCGAGCCACCGTGGGTGATCAGCGAGACATCCTTGCCTGCCCGTCGTACTGCCGCCTGATGGATGTTCACCGGCCCAGCTTGCTCGTCCACTTCCCCTTGTTGGGCGTAGAGCATGATGTGCTCGAAGAAGAACACGGGGTCGGGCTCACGAAGCGCCGCGGCAAGCATCCATCGGGCGTCTTGCACCGTTGCCGGGACCAACACCTTGATGCCGGGGATATGAGCGTACCATCCTTCCAGGCTGTTCGAGTGTTGCGCGGCTACCCGGCGGCCGGCCCCCGTGGTCATGCGGACCACCAGCGGCACGCTCAACTGGCCGCCGGACATGTGCCGGAGCGTCGCCGCGTTGTTCACGATCTGATCCAGGGCGAGCAGGCTGAAGTTGACCGTCATGACCTCAACGATGGGCCGCAGCCCGCCCAGGGCCGCGCCAATGCCGGCGCCCACGAAGGCCGATTCCGACAGCGGCGTATCGCGCACGCGCTCGGGCCCGAATTCGTCCAGTAGCCCCCGGCTACAAGCGAAGGCGCCTCCGTAGCGGCCCACGTCCTCCCCCATGAGGAAGACACGCGGGTCACTCTGGAGGGCCTCGCGGAGCGCGGCCCGGACAGCCTCGCGGTAGGTCATCTTCGTCATGACATCACCGGCGCATAGACATCCTTGAGCAGATCCTCCACGGGCTCCCACGGCCCGGATTCCGCGATGGTGACCGCCTCGGCGACCTCGGCAGCCACCGCCGCCTCCATCTCCGTCAAGGCGGCGTCGCCCAGCAGTCCCCACTCGGAGAGACGCTTTGTGAAAGCAGCGATCGGGTCGCGCTTCTTCCACTGCTCGACCTCCTCCCTGGTCCGGTACAGGTCGGGGTCGTACATCGAATGGGCCCGGAAGCGATAGGTGTGGGCCTCCAGCAAGTACGGGACTTCTCCTTGCCGCACGGCTTCGACCGCCTGTCGGGTCCCCGCCTCCACGGCCAGCACATCCATGCCATCCACCACATCGGCCGGCACGCCATAGCCCTGGGCCTTCCGGGCGATGTCGGTCTGGGCCTGGTGACGGGCGAGGTGCGTCCCCATCGCGTACAGGTTGTTCTCGCAGAGAAAGAGCACCGGCAGCTTCCAGAGAGCGGCGAGGTTCAGCGCTTCGTGAAACTCTCCTTCCGCCACGGCGCCATCCCCGAAGAAGCACGCCGTCACCTGGGCACGACCTTGCAGTTTATCCGCCAGGGCCAGTCCAACGGCCAGTGGCAGTCCGCCGCCTACAATGGCGTTCCCGCCATAGAACCGCCGGCTGACATCGAACAGGTGCATGGAACCGCCCCGGCCACGACTGCATCCGTTCGCCTTGCCGTACATCTCAGCCATTACGGCCCCGGCGGACAGACCCCGGGCCAGGGCGTGGCCATGCTCGCGGTACGTCGACACGATGGCGTCGTCCGGCGTGAGGGTCTGCATTGCCCCGACGGCGACCGCCTCCTCCCCGATATACAGGTGTAGAAAGCCTTGAATCTTGCCGCGGGTGTACAGCTCCGCCGCCTTTTCCTCGAAGCGGCGGATCAGGATCATCTGACGCAACAAGGCCAGGGCATGCTTGCGCCCTGAATCCGGCTGTTCCACTTCTGCAGTCGTGTCCATCTTTCCTCATTGCCTCCTCGGGACAACGAGCTCCTCAGGAAGCCTCCCCAGCACCTCAACAGGGTTGGCGGAAGGCCATGGCGGCCTGGACGCGTTCTCGGGCCAGCGCTAGTGCCGCGTCACGCGGCTCGATGCCCTCGGCGCGACTGCGGCTGAGAACCGCTTGGGTATTGTGCCGAATCTTCTGGGCAATCTGGTCGAAGGCGACCGCTTCCGTACCGCCGTGGAATTCGACAGCCGCACAAATTACGCCGCCGGCGTTGGCAATGAAATCGGGCACGACGAGGACGCCGTGCTGATGCAAGAAGGATTCCGCCTCCTGAGTGGCAGGGATGTTGGCACCTTGCAGGATGAGCCTGGCTCGAACCGCCGTTGCGTTCCCGGCGTGAATAGAATCCGGACGTGCGGCTGGGACCAGGATGTCGCAGGGTAACATCAGCAATTCGGCCGGCGCCAGCTTTTGCCCGCCTGGATAGGTGGTGACGGTGCCAGTCTGCCTCTTGACCGCCGACAGCTCCCCGACGTCGATCCCTGCGGGGTTGTAAACGGCGCCCTGGGAATCGCTGGCGGCAACGAGTCGCACGCCCATCTTCTCCAGGAAAAGGGCCGCGGGCCGGCCGACATTGCCGAAGCCCTCGACAGCCAGCGTGGCTCCCTGGAGCCGAAGGTCGCAAAAAGAAGCAGCGACCTCGGCACACTGAGCCAGCCCGTAGCCGGTCGCGCCGATCTCATCCAGGGGAATGCCACCCAGCACCCGCGGCAAGCCGACCGCTCGGCCGATCTCGTCGAACACCCAGCCCATGCACGACTCATCGGTCCCCATGTCCGGGCCGGGGATGTAGTCCACGATCTCCCGGATGGACCGGGCGAAGGCACGGACGAGGCGCTGCTTGTCCACCGTTTTGGGGTCCGCCACGATCCCTGCCTTGCCGCCGCCGTGCGCCAGGCCGGCCGCGGCGTTCTTGAGCGTCATGGCCCGGGCCAGGCGAAAGACTTCTTCAAGAGATACGTCCACCGCCATCCGGATCCCGCCGATGGCTGGCCCGCAAGCGGTGTTGTCAACCACCACCATTCCCCGCAAGCCGCTGCGCGGCTCATACACATGGACGACTTTTTCCGGCCCAAGGTCGTCGCCATAGGGCTCAATGCGGAACATTGGACTGGACATGGTTGTTGCCTTCTCCCGACGTAGTGAAGCCGCTTAGCTCGCTTGCACAGCCGATGCACTGCCTTTGGGGCAGCTTGGGTTCACGTTGGCTCTGCCCTTGTTGGCGCGTCCAACAATAGACATGCCCCAACAGGGCAACCACCGACGCGCCGAGGATCCAGAACCAGTCGTGCATCCATAGGCCGTAGATGAAGCCAATGGTCGCCATGAGCGCCAGTGGGAAATGCACGGGGTTGGCGTGTTCGAGCATCCGTCGTTCCAACCAGCTCGCCGGTCTCCCGTGCCGGTACGCCTCGATTCGGTCTTCTGCCCATCCCATGGTTCATTCCTCCTTCCATTCAGCTGCTTTCCAGGGTCGATATATCTCCTTCGGGAAGGCCCAACTCGCGGGCCTTCAGCAGCCGCCGCATGATTTTCCCCGCCCGGTTCTTGGGCAGGGAGGATAGGAAATCGATCTCCTTCGGCGCGACCACGGCGCCGAGGCGTTTCCGGGCGAACCCCAGCAATTCCCGCCGCAGTTCCTCATTCGGCGCATAGCCGCTTTTGAGCGCCACGAACGCCTTGACGACCTCCAGCGCCACCGGGTCGGGCTTCCCAATGACGCCGGCCTCGGCCACTGCCTGGTGCTCCATCAGGACGCTCTCCACCTCGAACGGCCCGATCAGATGACCCGAGGTCTTGATCACGTCATCCTTCCGTCCAACGAACCAGTAGTAGCCGTCCCGGTCGCGCTTGGCGAGGTCGCCGGTCAGGTAATATCCGCCGGCAAAACACTTCTGGTACCGCTCCGGCTCGCCCCAGTAAGCCCGGAACATGGAGGGCCACCCTGGACGCAGCGCCAGCTCGCCCTGCCTGTCGGGTTCCTCGATGACCTCGACATGGGTGTCATCGGTCTGGCGCACGATCGCCGCCTCAATTCCTGGCAACGGCTTGCCCATCGAGCCGGGCCGGATGTCCAAGGTGGCGTAGTTGGCGATCATGATTCCGCCCGTCTCGGTCTGCCACCAATTGTCGTGGAACGGCAAGCCGAAGGCTTCCTGGCCCCAGACCACGGCTTCCGGGTTCAGCGGCTCGCCGACACTGGCCAGGAAGCGGAGGGAGGGGAGATTATACTTACGAGCCACGTCGGTGCCGGCTTTCATCAGCATGCGGATGGCCGTGGGCGCCGTGTACCAGACGGTCACCTTCTGGGCTTGCAAGATGGCGTACCAGCGCTGGGCATCGAAGTCCCCCTCGTCGATGATGCTGGTGACCCCAATGGTCAGCGGGGCGATGATGCCGTAGGAAGTGCCGGTCACCCAGCCCGGATCGGCCGTGCACCAGAAAACGTCCTCCGGGTGGAGGTCCAGGGCGAACTTCCCCGTGCTGTGATGGGCGAGGACGGCCTGGTGCACATGGACCGCACCCTTGGGCATACCGGTGGTCCCGCTGGTGAAATGCAACAGGGCGGGGTCCTCTGGATCGGTCGGCTCGATCGTGAAGCAATCACTCGCGTCGTGCATCCGCTGGCCATAGTCGACGGTTCCCGGCACCCGGGTCGCCCCGCGGTCCTCGCTGACGAGGAGGACGTGTTCGAGGGAGGGCAGCGCCGTGCGGAGCGCGGTCACCTTGCGCTCGTAAAGGGATTCAGTTGTGACCAGTACCCGAGCCTTGCCGATCGCCAGCCGGGCCCGAATGGGCTCCGGGCCAAAGGCAGAGAAGAGGGGGCAGAAGATCCCACGGCTCTTCCATGTCCCGAGGGCGGCAACGTACAGCTCGGGGATGCGGCCGGCCAAGACGTAGACTCGGTCTCCTTTGCCGACGCCCAGCCGCTGCAAGACATTCGCAAAGCGGTTGCTGAGCTGCCGGAGCTGGGCGTAGGTGAAGTCCTGGCTCGCTCCGGTCTTCCCGATCCAGCGGATCGCCACGTGGTCGCGCCGCTGGCCCGCGGCGTGGCGGTCGATCGCCTCATGGGCGATGTTCAACCCCCGACCCCCCGGGAGCCCATCCAGCTCTAGCCGGGCCTGAGCCCACGAGAAAGCGGCCCGCGCCTGTTCATAGTCCGTCAGGTTCGGAACGACCTTCCACGCGCGGCCCGACTTGACGATCGGCTCCCAGGGCATCGCCTTCTCCTTCGGGGTATCATTCCTCCGGCAGCCCACCCGCCCGCGTGCCTTCGCCCTTCGGTTCCGGAATCTCGGTCAGCGTGACCTCGGTGAGCAAGAGCACGCTCGCCACCGACACGGCATTCTCCAGGGCCACGCGAACGACCTTCGTGGGATCGATGATGCCGGCCTCGACCAGGTCCACGTACTGGCCTTGGGCCGCGTCGAAGCCATAGCTGCCCTTGCCGGCCCGCATCTGGTTCACGACCACGCCGCTGTCCACCCCGGAGTTCTCTGCGATCTGCCGGGTCGGCGCCTCCAGGGCGCGCTTGAGCATGCGCAAACCCGTGCGTTCATCCCCGTCGCAGCTCGCCTCCGCGCGTTCCACCGCGTCGATGGCGCGGAGCAGGGTCAGCCCACCCCCCGGCACAATGCCTTCAGCCATCGCTGCTTTGGTGGCGTTGATGGCGTCCTCCAGGGCTTCCTTGCGGCTCTTCATCTCTGCCTCGGAAGGAGCGCCCACCCGGATCACCGCGACCCCGCCGGCCAGCTTGGCAAGCCGCTCTTGTAGCTTCTCGCGATCGTAGTCCGAGGTTGTCTTGTCGATCTGTTTGCGGATCTCGTGGCAGCGTCCCTCAATCGCTTCTTTCTTGCCGGCACCGCCAATCACGGTCGTGTTCTCCTTATCGATCACGACGCGCCGGGCCTTGCCCAAGTCCTTCGTGGTGACGCTCTCGAGCTGCAAACCCAACTCCTCCGCAATGAATTGGCCGCCGGTGAGCACCGCGAGGTCCTCCAGCAGGGCCTTGCGGCGATCGCCGTAACCGGGCGCCTTCACGGCAGCACATGCCAGCACCCCGCGCAGCTTGTTTACCACCAACGTGGCCAGCGCCTCGCCGTCCACGTCCTCGGCCACGAGCAGCAGCGCCTGGCGTGTCTTGGCGATCTGTTCGAGGAGTGGTACCAAGTCTTTCAGGATGCTGAGCTTCTTCTCGTACAGCAAGATGACCGGCTCTTCGAGCACGGCCTCCATCTTCTCGGCATCCGTAACGAAATAGGGCGAGAGATAGCCGCGGTCAAACTGCATGCCTTCGACGACCTCAAGCGTAGTCTCGGTCCCTTTCGCTTCCTCTACCGAAACCACTCCCTCGCGTCCGACCTTCTCCATCGCATTGGCCACCAGCTCTCCCAGCGTCGCGTCGTTGTGAGCGGAGATGGTGGCGACCTGGGCTTTCTCCCGGCGACTTTCGACAGGCCGCGACAGCGCCCGGATCGCCTCGACCGCAGCCCGCAGCCCTCGATCCAGGCCGCGCTTCAGGTCGACGGCGCTGGCCCCGGCCGCGAGATTGCGCAGCCCCTCGGCATAAATGGCGTGGGCCAGGATGGTGGCGGTGCTGGTGCCGTCACCGACGGCTTCGCCGGTCCGTTCGGCCGCCTCGCGGATCATGTGGGCGCCGAGGTTTTCCTCCGGGTCCTTCAGTTCGATCTCCTTGGCGATGGTCACGCCATCGTTGCAAACCAGAGGCCGGCCCCACTTCTTGTCGATGAGGACGCATTTCGACCTGGGGCCGAGCGTCACGCGCACGGCATCCGCCAGGGCCGTCGCGCCGTGCAGGATCTTCTCCCGAGCCGCGGCCCGGAAGAGCAAGTGTTTGTTCGCCATAAGCATCTCTACCTTCTCAAGGTGCCTTATAGAATCACACCAACCTCTTCTGGGGACGACTGCTCGGTCGACCGGGGCTCGACCAGCGGGACCTTTACGGTCAAAACCGGGCACGAAGCCTTTTGCATCACTTCCTCCGCCACGCTGCCCATCAATTGGCGGGCCTGTCCGGTCTTCCCGTACGTGCCCATCACAATCAGGTCACAGGAGCTATCCTGGGCCGTGCTCAGGATCACCTTCGCCGCCTCTCCCTCTTTCAGGATGTGTTCCACGCGCGCTTTGAGGCCCGGCAGCGGGAGGTGCTGTAGCTTGTCGCGCATCTCCTCCCGGTAACTCTTGAGGTCTTGTTGGCTACATTCGGCCCGGCGCAGCGCCGCCACGTCGCCGCCCCCCGTGACCGGCGCGTCACTGGGCACGACGTGCAGAAGGATCAGACGGGCGTCCTGGTCGCGGGCTAAGGCGCAGACTATCCCCAGGGCATACTGCGAGTGCTTGGAAAAGTCCGTTGGATGCAAGATCGTCTTCATGGGGTTCATGCTCTATCCTCCTCGAATGCAAACGCGAGCCCGATGCCTAAACCCGGGCCAGGAGCGTTTCCTTCTGCGAAGCCTGTTCTTGCAACTGTTTTTCCATCGCGACGACCTCCTGGGTGGTCTTGAGGATGGTGTCCGGGTTGAGCGAGATACTGTCGATGCCGCAGCCCACCAGGAAGCGGGCGAACTCAGGGTAATCGCTGGGGGCCTGGCCGCAGATGCCGACCTTGCGGCCACACGCCCGTGCCCGCTGGATCACGTCCGCGACCAGCCGCAGCACGGCGGGGTTCCGCTCGTCGAACAGGTGGGCCACGATCTCCGAATCCCGGTCCAGGCCCAGGGTCAGCTGGGTGAGATCATTGGAGCCGATGGAAAAGCCGTCGAAGACCTCGGCGAACTCTTCGGTGAGGATCACGTTGGCCGGGATCTCGCACATGACGTAAACCTCCAGCCCATTCTCGCCGCGCCGCAGTCCGGCCTCGGCCATGACGGCCAGCACCTTCTTCCCTTCGGCCACGGTGCGGCAGAACGGAATCATCAGCTTGACGTTGGTCAGCCCCATCTCCGCGCGCACTTTCTTCATCGCCCGGCACTCGAGCAAGAACCCGTCGCGGTAGCGTGCGTCGTAGTAACGCGAGGCCCCGCGGAAGCCGATCATCGGATTCTCCTCCTTCGGCTCGAACGCCTCTCCACCCAGCAGGCTGGCGTACTCGTTGGTCTTGAAATCGGAGAGGCGGACGATCACCTCCTTGGGGTAAAAGGCCGCGGCAATCTGCCCGACTCCCTCCGCCAGGCGATCCACGAAGTACTCGGGCTTGCTGGGGTAGTCACGTGTCAGATGCCGAATCTTTTCCTTGGCCGGTCCCTCAGGCAGGCGGTCGAAGTGGACCAGGGCGAGCGGGTGGATCTGGATGGTGCTGGAGATGATGAACTCTTCGCGGGCGAGCCCCACGCCGTCGTTGGGCAGGAACGCCAGGGCAAACGCCTGATCGGGGTTCCCCACGTTAAGCATCACCCGGGTGCGCGGCCGCGGCAAGTTCTCCAGATCCAGAGCTTGGCGCGTGAAGGGCAGCTTCCCATCGTACACCAGGCCGATTTCTCCCTGGGCGCAGGAAACCGTCACGTGCTGCCCATCGTGCAGGAGGGCGGTCGCCTTCTCGGTTCCAACCACGCACGGCACGCCGAGCTCGCGGCTGACGATGGCGGCATGACAGGTTCGGCCACCGCGGTTGGTGACAATGGCCGCGGCCATCTTCATCGTCGGCTCCCAGTCGGGATCGGTCATATCGGCGACGAGCACTTCGCCCGGTTGGAAGTCTTGGAGTCCTTCCACCTCTTTGACGACCCGAACCGGCCCGGCCCCGATTCTCGCGCCGACACTCCGGCCTTTCAGGAGCACGGAGCCGGTTCCCTGGAGTTGGTAAACCTCCAGCGTCGTGGCTTGACGGGCGAGTGCATGGACCGTTTCGGGGCGCGCCTGCAAGATGAACAGCTCTCCCGTCTGGCCGTCCTTCGCCCACTCGACGTCCATCGGCATGGGACGCCCCATCTTGGTAGAGTAATGATCCTCGATCAGTCCTCCCCAGCGTGCCAGGGTCAGCACGTCCGCGTCCGAGAGGCTGAGCCGCTCGCGCTCTTCCATCGGCACCGGGATCGTGCGGGTACTGCGCCCGCCGCGCGTGGCGTAGACGAGTTTTTCCTGTTTGGCGCCGACCGCCCGTTTGAGAATGGGCTGAAAGCCCTGCTTGAGTGTTGGCTTGAAGACGAGGAACTCGTCGGGATCGACGCGACCCTTGACGACGCTCTCGCCCAGCCCGTAGGCACTGTTGATCAGGACCACATCGGGGAAACCGCTCTCGGTATCCAGGGTGAACAGGACACCTGCTGCGCCCAGGTCCGAGCGCACCATCTTCTGCACGCCGATCGACAGGGCGACGGCGAAATGGTCGAAGCCCCGATCCACCCGGTAGGAGATGGCCCGGTCGGTGAATAGCGACGCGAAGCACTGCCGGCAAGCCTCCACGAGCGCGCGCTCGCCGCGGACGTTGAGGAACGATTCCTGCTGACCCGCAAAGCTGGCGCCAGGCAAATCCTCGGCCGTGGCACTGGAGCGCACTGCGGTATCGGTCTCCGGGCCGTATTCGCGGCCGAGGATGGCATAAGCCTGAAGGATTTCCTGCCGCAGCTCCTCCGGTAATGGACTTGCCAGGATCGCCTCGCGCAAGCGCCGGCCGCGGTCCGCCAGAGCGGCCAGGTCACGGGTGTCGAGGCCTTCCAGGATCGTGGCGAGGCGTTCGCTCAACCCGCCGATGCTCAGGAACTGGCGGTACGCCTCGGCCGTGACGGCATAGCCATTGGGGATGCGGATGCCCTGGGGGGTGAGCGCGCGGTACATCTCCCCTAGCGACGCATTCTTGCCCCCCACCAGGGGAATATCGTCGATGCCGATGTCCCGAAACCAACGAATAAAGCGGAGAGCCGTCATGCCCAGACCTCCCCAAGGCGGATGGTCCCAAGAGCTATCCAGGGACACTCTTCAGGGTGTCTACCCTTGTCTGCGGCCTCCCCAGTGGCAAGTCTGATGCCAGATGCCGGCAAGTGCGCGAATCCGTGGGAGGAATACCCCTTTCGGAGCCTGGTGGCCGGTGAAATGGCTTGTTGCGGAGGCAGACGCGGCACGATGAGCCCGCTGGATTGTGCGATAACGCACAGGGGTGCGACAGTTCCGCGCGTTCGCTGGAACCCGCAGGGCATGGGAGGCGTGGTTTTGAGGCTGGTTGCACACCCAAGGAAGCGGCACATCACTTGCAAGTTGCCGGGGGTAGATCTTTCGACGTACCGGGCAGGGACCGGCGATCTTCCCGCATCGAGAGGTTGTCCGTTGCCCACGTCATTGCTTGAGGAGAAGATGATGTCCCCGATCCGTATCCTGATCCTGGGCGCAGCCGGGCGCGACTTCCACAACTTCAACGTGGCTTTCCGCGACAACCCGGCCTACGAGGTCGTCGCGTTTACCGCCACGCAGATCCCGAACATCGAGGGCCGCATCTATCCTCCGGAGCTAGCGGGCCCTCACTACCCCGCCGGCGTTCCGATTTATCCCGAAAGTGATCTGGTTCGCCTGATTCGGACCGAGCAAGTGGACCAGGTCGTTTTTGCTTATAGTGACGTGTCCCACGAGGACGTCATGCATCTGGCCTCGCTGGTGCTGGCAACCGGTGCCGACTTCTCCCTGTTGGGGACCCAGCGTACCCAGCTGAAGTCCACCAAGCCCGTGGTGTCGGTCTGTGCCGTGCGCACCGGCGCCGGCAAGAGTCCGACCACGCGCCGGGTCTTGCACAGCTTGCGCCAGCTGGGCTATCAGGTGGTAACGGTCCGCCATCCCATGCCGTACGGCGACCTGGCCAAGCAGACCGTGCAGCGCTTCGCTCACTACGACGATCTCGACCGGCACGCGTGCACGATCGAGGAGCGTGAGGAGTACGAGCCGCTTCTGGAAGCCGG
>JBGQLF010000070.1:0-14370 GCA_041499985.1 Gemmataceae bacterium | reverse complement strand
TGGCTCGCAATTGCGCTATGAAGTAGAGGCCGAAACGGACATCAGCCGCTACGCGATCGGCCAGGAATGGGACCGGCTCGGACCCGGCGAGAAGTCCTCAAAGTACCTCAACCTGATCAAGCCAGAACTGGACCGGCCCTGCCCGACGATCTGCCAGAGCCACGGCAATCCCTCGCTAGCCGGCGTGGTCCACCCGACCCAGAAGCGCAAGTTCACCATCGCTGAACTCAAGCGCCTGTGTGGCTTCCCCGATGACTTTGTTCTGACCGGTTCTTACACCCAGCAATGGGAGCGGCTTGGCCGCGCGGTCCCGCCGGTGATGATGTTCCATGTAGCCCGTATCCTCAGGGATGAGATCCTATGCAAGCTACCCTTATCGACCCAACGAACCCGCCCGGGAAATGGACCTTCGACGCAGACGTCACGCGGGTCTTCGACGACATGCTCGCGCGCTCGATCCCGCAGTACGAGGTGATGCGCCAAGCGTGCTTCGAGCTAGCCTGCCGCTACGTCCAGCCGCAGACCACCCTCGTCGATCTCGGCTGTGCCCGCGGCGAAGCCCTGGCCCCCTTCGTGGAGAAGTTCGGCGCCTTCAATCAGTACGTCGGCATCGAAGTGAGTCCCCCGATGCTCCAGGCGGCCCGCGAACGCTTCGCTGGCTACATTGGCTGCGGTCTGGTCAACATCCGCGAGCTGGATCTGCGCCAGGCTTATCACCCGGTACGGGCCAGCGTCACGCTGTCGATCCTGACCTTGCAGTTCACACCGATCGAGCACCGGCAGCGGATTGTCCGCGACGTCTACAAGCACACCGTGCCCGGCGGGGCCTTCGTCCTGGTCGAGAAGGTCCTCGGGGCCACGGCCGACCTCGACACCTTGATGGTCGAGGCCTACTACCAGCTCAAAGCCGCCCACGGCTACAGCCAGGAGGAGATCGAGCGCAAGCGACTGTCGCTGGAAGGGGTGCTCGTCCCGGTAACGGCCCACTGGAACGAGGAGCTCCTGCGGATGGCCGGCTTCCGGCAAGTCGATTGCTTCTGGCGCTGGATGAACTTCGCTGGTTGGGTTGCGGTCAAGGAGTAGCCACGATGGCGTCTGACAGGCCTCTCTACTGGGAACAACAGCCGGGTGAGTCCGCCATTGCCTTTGTCGCCTTCGCCATTTTTCGGGACCTGGGCGCGCACCGCAGCCTCGATGAAGCCAGTCGGTTGTATCATCGCAAGCCGGGACAGGAACCAGACCGGCCCCAAACCGGCACCAAGAAACGGAAATCCGGCCAGGTTCGCCTCTGGTATAAGAGTTGGAACTGGCGGGCCCGGGCAGAAGCCTACGATGCCGAACAGGACCGCCAGCACCGCGCTGTCAAGGAAAAGGCCCTGCGCGAGATGGCTGAGCGGCACGCCCGCGAAGCCGTTGCCTTACAAGAGAAGGCGCTGCGCCGCTTACAGCAGATGCAGCCGGAGGAACTTTCTCCTGTTCAGGTGCTGGACTACTTTATCCAAGCGGCCAAGCTGGAGCGGCACAGCCGAGGGGAGCCGGACTCCAGCTAGAGATCTGCGTCACTTGCTGTCGAACATCTTCCTCGAGAAGAACGGACTCGGATTACCAGAAGCCGTGACGATTAGGTGATCTCTGGCCCTAGTCGCGGCCACGAACAGGAGAGACCTCTCGCGTTCTTCGTGTTCGTCCTGGGCTGTGGGATCGCCCTCCGCCGACGCTACACGTAGCGGCACTACGCCAGCATTGACCCCTGCCAAGATCATGACAGGGAATTCCAATCCCTTGACCCGGTGCATGGTCGCCAGTCGTATCCCCGGTTCGCCGGGGTCGTTCTTCTTCTCCAGCACCACGGACGGCACCTTCGCCGCTTTGAACAGTGGCTGGTAACGTTCCTCCAGCAGCTTGCCCGTCCGGGCGACCAGGCAGATTTCCTCGGCCTGCTTGTGCTTGAGTAGTTCCTTCACCGCGTCGGCCAGGAACTTCCCTTCATCGTCGGCCGTATCGAACCGCCGCAATTCGGGCGCTGCCCCGGACAGGAGTGACTTGTATCCCTGTTCCCGGTCCCGCTCGCCATCGAGGTCGTCCACCTCAATGCCCTGGAGAAGGGCCATTGACCAGTTACGGATCTGCTCGGTGGTCCGATAGTTGATTTTCAGATTCGTAGAGCGGCCCTGGATCAAGACGCCGCAGTCCTTCAGCGTTACCTTGCGGCCGTAAATCCGCTGATGGGCGTCACCAACGAGGAACAGATCGTTAGCCCCCAGGGGAACCAACGCCCGGATCAGCTTCCACTCCTGGGGGTGAAAGTCCTGGCTTTCGTCTACCACCACGGCCCGGTACGGCAGGATGCTCTTCTTCTTTTCCAGGTAGCGGCGAGTCTCCTGAATCACCTGCAACCACTCCTGCTTGCCCTTGTCCCGCAGGGCTGAGCGGTACTCCTCGAACACCTTCCAGACCTTGCCCCGCCCGGGTTTGGTCAGCGTCCGGCCTCGGCCGGTGCGTGGCACCTGGAGGTACGCCGGCAGGGTGGTGATGCCGTTGGTTTGCACCACCAGCGACCATTCCTGCTTCAAGAAGCCCACATCGAAGTCAGAATCGCCAGCCACGGCCAGGGCCTCCTCCCAGCACTGGTCGATCTCTTCCTCGGAGGCGACCTGGAAGTCCACCCCCTGGGTCTTCATGAAGCGCACGGCCCAGGCGTGCAGGTGGATGACCTCGATCCGCTGCATCTCATCGCCGCACAGCCCCGACAAGTTCTGCTCGACGCTCTCGGCCAGGTTCGCCGTGTAGGTCGTGAACAGGATGCGGTCGGTCTTTTCTTTGAAGACCTCTCTGGCAAGGTGCCGGGTACGGTGCATGGCCACCACGGTCTTGCCCGTGCCTGGACCGCCTAAAACCCGAGCCGGGCCGTTGAACTTCTTGCCGACCAGCTTCTCCTGGCTGGGGTGCAAGAAGATACGCCACTTGGCCAACGGGGCGTTGAGGATCGAGGTCAGGTCGTCCTGCGACTTGATGGTGACGAACCGCCGCTTCGTGTCGGGGTTCTCCAGGGCCGTGCCCAGATCCTCGGGGTTCACCGCCTCCTTGGCCGGGATGACCGTAACCGCCGCCCGCACTTCCTCGACGGGATTGCCTTCACCGAGCCAGGTCAGAGCCTCGGCCGCCTCGGCGGGCAGGTGCTTGACCAGCGCCAGCAAGGCGTCCTGGGTCTTCACTGCCCGCACCGACGGCAGCAGTGCGTGAGGGACGCCGAACGACAACAACGCGTCATCGTTGTAGGCGTCGAGGAGCCCCGGTTCTTTGACCTTCTTCTCCCTGGCGACGGCTTCTTCGGCCTCGCTGACGCTGAAGACCTGAAGCGAGCCGGTGACCGGGTTGACCTCGAAGCGGCGCTTGCTGGCCCAGTCCATCGCCTCGTCGTGATTGTCCACCCAAACGAGGACGTACACGTCCCCCTCGGCCGGATGCAGGATGACGGCCCGGTATTTCTGGTCGATCCGCACGGTGCGGACCTTGTCGTCCTTGACGGCGTGGATCTTCTCGTAGTTGATCCCCGGCCCCTTCGGGTTGGAGCGAAACTTCTCCGTGAACTCCCGCACCTTGCGCTGTTGCGCCCGGGGGATGCGGGCAAAGGCGTCGAGGAACTCGCTGGCGATGGCAACGGTCGGCATGATTCACCTGGGTGTCATCAACACGGTATCTCGTCGGGGGAGGCTGTCATGTCGAAGACGCTCCAGCCTTGCTCCCGGAAGGTTTCCGCCGCACTACTCCGCTCGGGCAGCACCACGGCAACTCGTTTGTCCGGCCAGGCCAGTTCTGCCTCGGCGCAGACCCGGCCCTGCTCGTCCTGTAGCTCGAAGCCGATCTCGGGCACTGCACAGCCCTGGACCACGACCGCCCGCAACAGGTCGTGACAGCGGGGGTCACAATAGATCAGGAGGTCGGCCAGCGGGTCTTGCTGCGTTGGCTTCGCCGTCGAGGGGCTTGGCACTGGGGCCGGCGCCTGAGTTTCAACCGCCTCGGCGCTGACCCACTCGAATCCGGGCAGGAACTGCCACAGGTTAGCCGTGTGCAAGCTTTTCCGCCAGCGGCCCCTGAAGCCCTCGGCTTGCCGCTGCTCCTGCCGGTCCTCGATGCGCAACATGGCAGCGAAAGATCCGACCTCCAGCTTGTTGGCCGCTTCGACGGGGGCATTGACCAGGGCGACGAGGGGCGGGCCGGCGTACAGTTTCGCCAGGTGGCTGCCCGCGGCGCCGGCCGGGGGTAACTGCACGCCGTCCACAACCGCTTCCGACCGCAGCCGCTCGGCCAGGGCTTGCAGGCCCGGAGCCGGGTACTTCTGGATCTGGTTGACGCCGACCGGCGGCAGCGTGGACACCAGGAGGGCGGCGGCGACGGCCTTGCGCCACTGCTCCGGCTCGGGCCGGGCCAGGTAGCGCAGCAGCGACTCCAGCCCCGACCAGCCGATGAACCCTTCCGTCAAGGGTGACTGTGCCCTGGTCAACACCGTCCGCAGGCGGTTGCGGTCGATGCCCAGGTCGAGGAGCAGGCCCACCCCGGGCAGGCCCTCGTCCTTCGTGAACTCGTCCACGTCGTCCCAGGTCAACGACCACACCACGAACCGGCCCGAACGGACCAGGCCCAGCCGCTTGCGTATGTCGTCGCCCAAACCGCCCTGGGGCTGGTCAGGCTTGACGTGGAAGGCAAAGCCGTCGGTGAAGATTGCCACCGGCAGCGCACCGGCCTGCTCCCCCTGGGGCCACAGGACGAAGTCCGGCCGGCACGGAACCGGCACGCCTTCTGACGCCGTGAGTTCCACCTGGGGTTCGAGGAGCCAGCGTCTGCCGCCCTCGGCCTGGAGGTCGTAGCACCACGTGCCCGAGCGGAGGAGCTTGGTCCAGGGCCGCTGGTGCTTCTTCTGGTGGGCCTCCAGCGTCGTCAGCAGCCGGCCCTCCAGTTCGCTCTCGACCAGCAGGTCGGGCAACTGCACCTGCGACAGGAACTGCACCGGCCGGAGCTTGTCCCAGCGGGCCAGGATGTCCCCCAGCATCTCGATGCCCAGTTCCCGGGACACCAGTTGCAGCTCGTTCTGACGCTGGTAGGCGTAAACGCAGCGGTAGCAACCATCGACGCCAGGTTGCTGCCGGCAGCGGCAACTCTTGAGGGTGCGGAAGGCCCCCTCCAACACGTCCCGCATTGCCTGCGGCTTGCGGGCGAACTCCTTCAAGTAGCCCGTGCCGCCCGGGACCGTGTCGTACAGGACCAGGAAGCGGCGGGGTGCCCGGTCGCCTCCCGTGCCCGGGTCTTGCTGCTCCCGGATGATCAGGTGGCCGGGGTCGCCCTTGAACTTCTTGCGCAGGCCCAGTTCTAGGCACGCCTTGAAGGTCGCCAGCTTGGGCTCGGCCTGGAAGGTGGACACCGGCAACAGCAGCCGGATCGCCTCGGACTGCACCTGGCGGTAGATGAACAGCGGCTTCCAGTCGTCCTGCCGGCCCTGCTGGTTGAAGTAGCACCATTGGCGGTGCCGCACGGCGGCGGTCGGTTGCGGCGGCCGGACCACCCCGCAGTCGGCGCAGACGGTGAAGCCGTCCTCGGGGACGGACTCGCCAGCCGCCGTGAACGTCCGCCCAGCGCCGTCTCGTGGCCCGAAGTTGATCTCCCGCAGGGTGACCTGCTTGAGGTACTCGAAGCCGAAGGAACCCTCCTGGTCGGCCAGCCCGCCGCCCCAGTTATCGGGCTGGATGTCGATGAAGTCCTTGAGCAGGTAACGGCGGCGTTCCCGCTCGTCGGTGTCGTCGGAGGTCTGGCTCCGCAGGTGGTCGGAGCGGGCCGACACCTGGGTCAGCTTGAGCAGGCTCCGTTTCTGGCCCAGGTCGGCCCAGCCGGGGCTACCGCAGTTGGGACAGGTGACCTGGCTCTGGGCCTGGGCGTCCCGGCCCATGTGCGAGCAAACGTCGCAGAACCGCCACTCCTCGATCTGCGAGTTGCTGCGCCCGCCCGTCTCCACCTGGTCGATGACGACCTTGCGGGCCTCGGCATAAAAGGTGTTGAACGGGGCCAGTTCCCGGATGGCCGTGCTGGCGCCCCGCAGGTACTCCTGGGCCTGCGAGATCTTCTGCCCCTGCTCCTCCCCCTCCTCGGCAACGATGCCGTAGATGATCGACTTCAGCTTCACACCCGTCTCGGGAAAGGCGTAATTGGGCAAGACCCCTTCGTCGGTGAGCAGGTTGAGCGGATATTTCTCCTGGATCTGAGTGATGAGGCGACGGAGCATCCCCGCTTCCTGTCGCAGGTCGTCCAGAACCTCCGAGGCGTTGTCGGTCTTTTCGGGGGCCTCCTCGATCCGCTTGCGCCGATCCCGCACCCGTTCGAGCAGCTTGCGGTAGTCCTCGATCTGTCCTTCGGTCCGCTCCAGGCAGGCGTTGACTCCGGCCGCCACCTCGGCCGACAGAGCGAACTGGCGCATGTGGGCGACGTTGTCCTCCGACAGCACCCCCTCGAACAGAGAGAGAAACCGCTCACCCAGCCGGTCCTTGTTCGAGTCGTACCACTTCAGGAAGTTGGCCGGGAACTCGCCCCGCTTGTTGCCGGCCAGGAGCATCATCACTTTGGGGGGCATGACGCCCGTGTTGGACGCCTCGGAAGCCCAGGTGTCCAGGCAGAAGGCGAAATACTGGCGTTTGAGCATCTCCGGGGCGTCGAGGAAGCAGCCCGGTGTCGTCACCGTGCCGGCGATCATCTCGAAGGGGTCGTCAAAGAAGTAGAGGTCGTGGGGCCGGACGTTGGCAAGGGCGAAGATGAGAGCGTTGCCCGTCGCCCGCCCTGCCCGGCCGATCCGCTGGAGGTAGTTCGTCGCCGTCGGCGGCACCGAGCAGACCATTGTGCTGGAGAGGTCGCCCACGTCGATGCCCATCTCCAGGGTCGGCGTGCATGCCAGCAGATTGGGGGCGTCGGCCTCACGGCCGGTCTTGAACAGCACCTCCACGTGCTCCCGTGTGTCCCGCTTCAGCAGTCCGGTGTGTTCGTGGCAGAAGATCCGTTGCACCTGGCCGGAGCGGTAGAAGTTGCGATAGTAGCTCTGGTTAGTCGCTTGGTCCGGCCGGTAAGTACCCCGGCTCAGGTAGGACAGCGACGGCTGGCCTTCCCACTTGGGGGCCTCGTCTTCGGCCAGGGTCAGGTAGTGGCCGTCCTGGTCGCTGCGAACCTGGGCGGTCAGCCGGGTGACGGTCAGCGCCTCCTGCGGGATCGAGAAGCCGTGCTGGTTGCCCTGGCCAATCCGCTCCAGCAGCCCAGCCTCGGTCAGCGCCGCCAGGGTGTGGCGATACAGGTCGTTACAGATTGTCCCGTCAAGGTCGGCTTCCAAGCACTTCTGCGCCCAGTCGAGATACCAGTTGCGCCGGTTACCCGAGGTAATGACCGAGTCAAAGACGTTTTCGTTGGGCAGGTCGGACAGGAAGCGGGGCAACCGGCTGTGCGGCTCGAAGGGCGACATGAGCGGGTTCATGTCTTTGGAGAGAAAGTAGCGCTGGCCCTGCTTGGCGGCGTAGCCTCTGAGCAGTTCGTGCGACACCCCACCCCGGACCTTGGTGCGGGTCAGCAGGCCCACGACGAAATGACGCAATTGACCAGGGCTGACCTGGCCTAACTGGACGAACTGGTTGGTGACGGTCGTATGCAGTTTGCCCACGGCGGTCGTGAGCCGGCCCTCGTCCAGACGGGCGGTCGAGCAGCGGACCTTGTCGAGCGTTCGGCCCACCCGGGCATTGAAGCCGAACTCCATCGTGATTTCCCACGACAGCCGCTTCTTCAGCGGCCCGAGGATTTTCGGGTCCAGATCGGTCGGCTTTCGCATGAACTCCCGGTACTCCGGCAGGTTCCGCAGGTCGGGCGGCACGAAGGTGGCCACCAGCCGGAGTAGGTTCATCCGCTGGCCCCAGAAAGCGAGCAGCCGGTCGGTAAACTCGTCGAGCCGGATGACGCCGGTCGGCTCTCCCTCCAGGACGGCCTGCATGGCGGTGCGCAGGTTGAAGCGGTAGGTGCGGGCGCCAAAAAATCCCGCCCTGTGACTGGCATCTTGCACACTGTCGGTGAAGGCCAGCAACTTCTTGTCACGGTTGAAGGGCGACTGGTAGAGGTGGCTGATGACGACGGACGACAGGCTGGCCGCCTGCGAACCGAGGAGGGTCAGGGCGAAGTCCGTCTCGCAGGCGGGGCAGCGCTGCGTGTCCTTGCCCATCTGGCCGCCGGAGAAGTGGTTCCAGACCCGCACCGGCACGCCCTCGGACTGGCTGCCGGGGTGATTCTTGTCGGAACCGAGGGCCAGCGTCTCGGGGTCGAGATATTGCTGCGCCTGCGATCCCGGCCCGGCACCTGGAAAGAAATAGCGGACGTTGCGGCCCCGCTCGAAATATTCCGGGTAGATCACCCGGTGATCATCGGTGACGGCGTTATCCTGCTGCCGCATGAAGCCGACCCAGCCGGTATGCCCGCATTCCCGACAGTAGACGGCCGGCAGCCCCTTGGGCGGGCTACCCAGCGGCGTCTCGTCCCGCCAGAAGAAGGCCGGCTGCGCCACCACGGCCCGAACCAGCCGGCTCATCTCCCGGACCCACAGTTGCACCTGGCAGGCCAGGAACGGCTCGTCCTTCTCACCCACTCGGCGTTTGGCGTAGCTGACCAGGGCCAGGAACGACTGCAACGTGCGGTGACGGTCCTCGGCGCTGAAGCCCTCGAACTGGGTGTCCCAGCGGGTCATGCGGTCGGTGAGCGTGGCCCACTCAGTGATCTTGCCTTCCAGGTTGAGCAGGACGGTCCGCAGGAAGCCATGCTTGCGCAGTTCCCGCCCGACGCCAAGGGGGTCGAGATCGGACTGGCCGAACCACAACTTGCACTGGCGCCCGACGTAGCCCTCGATGCTGTCGCCGGCGGCGGGGACCATGTCCGGCGTGGGCGTCGGCAGGTCGGAATACTCCTCGTCGTCGGTGAGATATTCGCCCAGGTCGAGGCGGTCCTCGGTGATGACGCTGTCCCGGGAGAAGCGCACGCCGAACAGTTTCGAGGCGAAGTCGATCAGGTCGCCCGTGGCGGCGGCCTCGTCGCCGGCCAGAGTGGCGCTGGTGCCGACGCAGCAATAGCTGCCGGGCTTCAGGTTCAGCTTGGCCCTCAGCCGTCGGAGCAGGCAGGCCACGTCGCTGCCTTGGGCGCCGTCGTAGGTGTGAAGCTCGTCGAGGACAATGTAGCGGACGGAGTCGGGGCCGGTGTCCTTCCACAGCTTGCCGTCCTCGGGACGGAGCATGAGGAAGTCGAGCATCTTGTAATTGGTGAGCAGAATGTCCGGCGGGTGCTTGCGGAGAACGTCCCGGTCAGTGATGACGTGGTCCGCTCCCATTGCTCGCTCGTCACCGTCGCCGCCGACATACAGACCTGCCGTCACCCGCCCTTTGAGACGGGGCTCGTTCCAGATCTCCTTTGCCAGGCGCCGGGCCTGGTCGCCGGCCAGGGCGTTCATGGGGTAGAGGATGATGGCCTTGATGCCCGGGCGCCCAGCATGGCGGTGGCAGTGATCGAGAATGGGGTAGAGGAAGCACTCGGTCTTGCCCGAGCCGGTGCCCGTGGTGACCAGAGTATGCTGCGGCTGGTGGTTGTCCTTGCCGGTGAGGCGCTCGAAGGCGGTGATCTGGTGGACGTAAGGGGCGAAAGGAGGGGCGATGTCGAGGATCTTGCGGGCCTCGTTTGCCTCGGCCCGGCGGAAGGGGAGTTGCAGACGCAGGTACGGCCCCTTGAAGATGCCCTGCTTGGGGTCGGTCAGGAAACGCTGGAGGGCCTCGGCCACTGCCACGTCCTGGAAGGAGAAGGTGGTGTCGAGGTAGTCGAGCAGGGTGGCCCGCAGTTCGTCCGCAACGATGGCCGGGATCATGGGGCACTCTCCTGACTCCGCAGCCTTTTCTGGAAGGTCTGGTACGCCTGACGCATGTCGGCCTCCCGGTCGCATTTCGTGAAGGGCGGCGGGTAGACTCGCTTCATCCCTGGCTCCATCTTGGAGTCTTCCCAGACGATGCCGCCGGTGACGCCGGAGCCGGGCGTCTCGATCTCCCCGATCAGATTGGCCGGCCCCTTGAACATTGCGACCTTGAGCGGTTGGTGGATGTCGATGTCGTGCTTCTTCACGAGATCGAGAACGCCTCGGGGAACAAGCCGGCCGGTTTGGTCGTAGAGATTCTCTCGCTCGTACTGTCGCAGCACAGGGAACTGGACCCGGTAGATGGTGATGAGTTCTTCCTCAGTGAGGTCGAGACTCAGAGCGGCCAAGGCGTCCAGTTCAACCAGCGTTTGGCGACGGGCAAAGTCCGACCTTACGGCCGATGACAATGACCATTTTGGGGCGGGCTGTTTCCCGTCATTCAGTCTGGGATCAGGTTTCGTGAATCCAGTGTGCTTTTTCAGGTAAGAGTATTGAGATTTCCACAGGTCAGAGTATGGTTCGGTAAGACAATTCAAACGCAGCGACCGCATCTTAACTTCATCGGCAAACAGAAACTGTGGCCAAGGCAACGTGCGATAAAGGTCATGCAGGTTTTGCTTTCCAGTGCTTCTGATGACAAAATCGAACACGATGGATGAGAAAAGACCACTTGCCACTAACAGATCGCTGTTGGATCGGAACGCAAGGCCGTGCAGACCGTTGATATGAGCAGTTTGGGGTGGAATGATGCCTCCAATCAGCGTCCGCTGAATAGTCGGGTTCAGCATCGCTCGCAGAGTGAGGCGGTAGTAGTCTGTGGCTAACTTTCCGGCGAACGTCGGGAGCCGTTTTTTGTACTCAGCCTGGCTGCATTTCCGAATGTAATTCACTCGGGGGAGGTAGGTTGCATCAATGGCCATCAGGTCAATATCATCGTAGTCGCCCTTTGATTTGCAGTTCTCTCGTGGTGTCTTTGTTAGCGGGCTTCCCACAAAAATATGCGGCCCCGAAAAGATGCAGTCTTCGAGCGTCGTAGGGCGAACGGTTTTTCTGGCAATGGTATCATCCTTTTGCGAGTTCGTTTCATGCCAGAGACAGAATGAATCTACGCCGTCGCCTAACGAATCTAGCTTCGTTTCAATCGCATGAATCTTCTCCAGCACTGAGCCGATTTCTCGGCTATAAACTGAAGGTAGGAGAGGCACAGGAGTTGTGTTCCCGTCGTCCGAGTCAGACGCATACTTCGCCAATTTCACGATGTCGATCTCGATGATTCGGCTTTCATGACCTCGCAATTCCCAATCGTCGGACTCGTTCCGTAGAGATGGAATGGTCCCAAGGCCATCGTGCTTGTAGGATTCATCCACGGTGACTGGATGAAAAAGGTGAGAAACATGGTGGAATCGAACCTGCGTCTCATCATTTCCCCGGTAAACGTTTACGCTGAACTTTTCCGTGTGGGCGACTTCTGGGAAGAGGGGAAGTTCATTGATGAATTGGAAATGATACCAAAGTCGATTGTAGCACTGACGCCTCAACAAAGCTCCGGCAGTATCATCGAAAACGCCTTCCGGGTGTAGGAAACCGACAACGCCCGAGTTGCGAATGAGGCTCCACCCAGCGATCAGGAAGCACTTGTAAAGGTTACTTTGCACCCCAGAAAGCAGCGAATATTGTTGAGTAGATGATAGCCAAACCGAGTACCCAGTTTGGCTGGCAAACTCCTCCAAGTACGCCTTCACTCGATCCGCCGTGGAAAGAACCTCCGAGCGCTTGGAAGCGATTTCGCTCGCCATGTCCTTTCTCATGCCCAGCAGCGGCTCAAACTCGGAAGTAATGCCACCTTCGTTCCAAACGAGTTTGACCCAAGGGGGATTCCCGACGATCAAATCGAACCCGCCCCGATCCGCAAACAAGTCGGCAAAGCGCAACTCCCAATGGTGGAACCGCACCCGATTAGCAACCTCGTCCACGATCCGAAGCCGCTCGTTTTTCTTCAGCAGATCCTCAACATTGACCATGCCGAAGTGGCCCACGAAGGCGACGTGATCGGGATTGACCGGCTCGCCAGGAAAAAGCTGGCCCAGCATGGCATCGGGTTGCGGCGTCTTGATCGTGCCCTTGAGGATCAATTCCATGTCGAAAAGAAACACATCCCGGCTCGGCAACTTCGCCGCCTCGGGGATCGGCCAAAACCACAGGGCACACCAGTAGTCCATCGCCAGCTTCAGCCTACGGTAGGCCGTGTAGTAGCGTTCCAGTTCCCCCACGACCTTTTCTTGGGCAGGGATATTCGAGGTTTGCTCGCCCGGCGGCTCCTGTCCCCAGACAGAGATCGGCTGGTTGGTTTTCTCGACGGCTCGCCGGCGTTCACTGATGACCTGCTTCCACAGGGCGTCCACCGCTTCCGAAAGCTCGATGAGCTTGGCGACCTCGGCCTTGTCGAAGGGTTTGCAGAAATCCTTGCGCCACTCCTTGATCGCCTTCACCTCGTCCGGGGCCAGCCCCTTGATGACCTTGTCGGAGTCGAAAGCCGCCATGCCCAGGTCGGGAACCAGGAAGTGATAGACGGTGTTCTTGGGCCGGTCGTGCCACCTTGGGCCAAGCGGCACATGCTCGGGGACCAGGCCGAGCCAGTTCGGGTCGTCCTTGGCGTTCTTCCGTTTCAGGTCAGCGGCCTTGAAGACCTGCCGGCGTGCCCCGATCAAGCTGTTGCCGACCGCCAGCCGCAAGCCGAACCACGGACAGCGTGAGCCGGGATAGATGGTGTTAAGCCAGAGCGACACCTTGGCCAGTTCGACGGCGATGGGATTCAAGTCCACGCCGTAGCAGTTGTGCGTGGCCAGGTACGCCTTCACTTTCTGTTTCTCCACCGGGTAGTCGGCCGGCGAGATTGTCTGGCCCGTTTCCTTTTGCTTGCGTTCGAGGTAAGCATCGGCAAGCTGATTGATCGCCTCGTTGACGAACGCCCCGGACCCCAGGGCTGTCTCGCACACGGTCAGCGTGAGAATCTCATCGGCGGTTTTGTCCTTGAGCAGTTCCTTGAGGGCGTACTTGACGACGCACTGGGTCAAACACTCGGGTGTGTAGTAGCTGGCCGACTTCTGCCGATCCCGTCCGGCCAGGCGAAAGATGAACGTGCCCCCGTCGTAACTCTTCCGGCGGCGCTCGCCCTTCTCGCCACCGTGGATTTCTTCGTAAACGAACTCGTCCTCGTGGTACTTGGCGATTTCCGACTCCGGGACGAAGTAGCTCTGCTGCGTCTCATCGGTCGCCGCCGCCCCGGCCGTCTTGACCTCGTAGAGCCGTTCCTTTGCGAAGAACCCGCTGTAGGAGAGCAGCCCTTCGTAGACGGCCCCAAGCTGGTTGATGCCGAGTTCGGCGTAGCTGATCCGGCCCCGCTCCCGCCGGCGGTTGCCTCGACCGCCCTCACGGGACAGCGACAGTAGCTGGATGACCTCCTGAAGTACGACGTTGCGAAACTTCACCGAGGACAGCAGCGGCGTCCGCTTCGTGTCGAACAGCGGGCTCTCCAGCCCCGTAATCGTGAAGCCGTGGTCGATGTAACGAGCCTGCTTTTGCGGCTCGGCCGCTGGCTCTTCGGCCTCAATCACCGCCGTGGCGACCGGCTGCTCCCCACCGAAGGGCAGCTTCCCCTGCACCGGCTGGGGGCGATACCACCATTCGGGGAGTTCCTCCTTGAAGAGCATCGCCTGCCCCTGCGGCTGGAACCCGTCGTTGACGAGCTTGAACAGCATCCGCAGGGAGTGGTCGATGAAGTAGCCGTTTTGCGCCGCCTCGGTGGTCAGCGGCACCTGCTCCAGGTCACGCAGCGACTCCAGGGAGTAGCCCTCCCGGTACTCGTCCGACTTCATCGGCAGGACGCCGACCTCGTCGCCCCGGGCCTCGCCGTAGAACATGAACAGGAGCCGGTAAAGGTAGGTGAGCGATTCGACGGTGAGCTTGCGGGCCAGGTCATCGTCCCCGAAGAGCGCCTGCTTGGCCACGGTCCGCTGATAGTGGACGTACTCGTTGGCCAACAGTTCGACGGCCCGGCGCAGGCCGTACTTCAGGTCGCCCGAGACGGCGAAGGCGTGCTTGTGCGAGTTGTCGTCCAGCGTGTCGTGCAGGACCGTGCCGTCATCGGGGCAGAGGGCATCCCGAGACAGCAGGGCAGCCGTGGCCTTGAGGGCGTCAGCCTGCTTGCGGCCGAGGATCTGGTCGATGTCGAAGAGCAGGTACTTGCCCTGGCCCCACTTGTGCCGCTCGACCAGGAAGACAAGGCTGCCGGCCAGGAGGATCACCCACCGGGGCGGCTGATCCCGGCGGAAGATCAGCGAGAGCAGGTCTTCCCAGACCTCGAAGGGGAACTTGTGGCCGTCCCGGAACGCCCCGGATTTCGACCTCTG
>JBGQLF010000069.1:0-14400 GCA_041499985.1 Gemmataceae bacterium | reverse complement strand
TGTACAGTGCCGAAAACACGAGGATTTTTACATACTAATTGAGTCCGCTACCACAAAAAGGGGCGTCCCAAGGCCTATCTGCTAGTCCTGCATGCGGTTTTCCCCGCGTTTTCTGCAAGTTCGGGCCGTGAGCGCATACCCTTGTCACCTTGTCACCTTGTCAAGTTTGGAGTCGGCCGTGATATCACGGTTTTTCATTGATCGCCCGATCTTCGCCGCGGTGCTCTCCATCCTGATCACCCTGGCTGGGGGAATCTCCCTCTTCACGCTGCCCCTGGCCCAGTTTCCGCCGGTCACGCCGCCGACGGTGCAGGTGACCTGCAACTACCCCGGCGCCAGTGCCAAGGAGGTCGCCGACTCGGTGGCGGCGCCGATCGAGCAGCAAGTCAACGGCGTCGAGGGCATCATGTACATGTCCTCGCAGTGCGCCAACGACGGCAGCTACAACCTGACCGTGACCTTCCACCAGGGCATCAATCTCGACATGGCCCAGGTGCTGGTGCAGAACCGCGTCAACCTGGCCATTCCCCTGTTACCAGAAGTCATCAAGCAGACCGGCGTCACCACGCGCAAGCGCTCGCCCGATATCCTCATGGGCCTGGCCATCTACTCACCCGACGGCCGTTATGATCAGCTCTATCTGAGTAATTTCGCCTTGATGCAGGTGAAGGACGAGCTGGCCCGCGTACCAGGCGTCGGCGACGTGTTCCTGTTCGGCCAGCGCGACTACAGCATGCGCATCTGGGTGAACCCGGCCAAGCTTTCCGGGCGCGGCATGTCTGCATCTGACGTGGTGCAGGCCATCCGTGAGCAGAACGCCCAGGTTGCCACCGGGGCCATCGGTCAGGAGCCGATGCAGGGCCGGCAGGAGTACCAGATCACGCTGAGCACCCTCGGCCGACTTGCCGACGTGGAGCAGTTCGAGAACATTGTCCTCAAACGCGGGCGCGAGGGCCGGATCACCCGGCTCAAGGATGTGGGCCGGGTCGAGCTGGGCTCCAAGAACCAGGACACCCGCACTCGGCTCGATGGCCGCGATACCGTCTTCCTGGCGATCTTCCAGATGCCCGACGCCAACGCGCTCGACCTCCATGAGCGCGTACTGGCGAAGTTGGAGGACCTCAAACAGTCCTTTCCTGAAGGCGTCACCTACGACATCGGCTTCGAAACCACTCCGTACACCCGGGAATCGATCCACGAAGTCGTCAAGACCTTGCGCGACGCGGTGATCCTGGTGGCGGTGGTGGTGCTGTTATTCCTGCAAAACTGGCGCTCAGCGCTCATTCCCCTGGTGGCCGTGCCGGTCGCGATCGTGGGGACGTTTGCGGCGATGGCGGCGATCGGCTTCAGTCTGAACAACCTGACCTTGTTTGGGCTGGTGCTGGCGATTGGCATCGTCGTGGATGATGCCATCGTCGTGGTCGAGGCGGTCGAGCACCATATCGAGCACGGGTTGGCCCCACGCGAGGCAACCCTGGCAGCGATGCAACGGGTGTCCGGACCGGTCATCGCCGTCGGTCTGGTGCTCAGTGCGGTCTTCGTGCCGTGCGCCTTTATCAGTGGCATCACCGGGCAGTTCTTCCGCCAGTTTGCCTTGACGATCGCAGTCTCGACCATCATCTCGGCGTTCAACTCGTTGACGCTGAGCCCAGCGCTGACCGCGCTGTTGCTCCGACCGCAAGACAAGGAACTGGCGCCGCCTTTGCCGCGGCTGGCGTTTGCCTTGATAGGCGGCTGGCTCGGCTGGGAGTGGTTGACACCCTGGCTCGACCGCGGGATGGAGCGCTTGCCCGTCGCTCTGGACGTGTTGCGTGGGGCGCCACCGTATGCCCTAGTGCTGACCGCGGTGTTGGTGGGTGCCGTGGTGGGCGATCTGGTAGGCCGGCCGTTGAATCGATTGCTGGGAAGATTTTTCCGAGTATTCAACGCGGGTTTCGGCAAGGCGACGGAGGGCTACGTGCGCCTGGTGGGCAGTCTGCTGCGTGTCAGCGTGGTCGTGCTGGTCGTCTATGGTGGTCTCCTCGCGCTGACCTACTACAAGTTCCAGCGCACGCCCAAGGGCTTCATTCCCTCGCAGGATATGGGCTATCTGATGGTCAACGTCCAGCTGCCCGACGCGGCCTCGATGCAGCGCACGGACCAGGTGATGCGGCAAATCGAGCAGATTGTCCTGCGCACACCAGGCATCCGGCACGTCACGGGGATTTCTGGCCAATCGTTCGTTCTCAATGCTGCTGGGTCCAATTTCGGCTCGCTCTTCATCAACCTCAAAAACTACCCCGAACGCCGCGATCCGAGCCTGTCCAGCGATGCCATTGCCCAGAAACTGCGCCAAGACTTTGACCGGGAGATCTACGACGCTTCCGTGGCTGTCTTCGGCCCCTCGCCGGTCCGCGGTGTGGGCCGGGCCGGCGGTTTTGCCATCATGATCGAGGATCGCGGCGACTTCGGACCGCAGGCCCTGCAAGAGCATATCGAGAACCTCGTCCGCGCCGGCAACCAGCAGAAACGGCAGGTCTTCGCCGGAAGCCTCGTCGAGCAGCCGCTCCTGGTCGGCATGTTCTCCGTGTTCCGGGCGAATGTGCCACAACTGCACATCGATCCCAACCCGGGCGCGTGCATGATGCGCGGCGTGAGCCTGAAGGATTTCGCCGATACGCTGCAAGTGTACGAGGGCTCGCTCTACGTCAACGACTTCAATCGTTTCGGCCGGACCTGGCAGGTCATCGTCCAGGCCGAGGCCCGCTTCCGCCAACGTCCCGAGACCCTGCCCAAGCTGATGATCCGCAATAGCCGCGGCGCCATGGTGCCCGTGGGTTCGCTGGCCGACCAGCACGAAGTCAACGGCCCGCTGGTCCTGAATCGCTACAACATGTACCCGGCCGCGTCCATCAACGGTATGGCCGGGCCCGGCTTCAGCTCCGGCCAGGCCATCGCCCTGATGCAGCGCCTGGCCGAGGAGGAGTTGCCGCAGGCCATGTCCTACGAATGGACCGACATGTCCTACCTGGAGCTGCTGGCGGGCCACACGGCCATGATCATCTTCGCCTTCGCCGTGGTCATGGTGTTCTTGGTGCTGGCGGCCCAGTACGAGAGCTGGTCGCTCCCCCTGGCCGTCATCCTTGTGGTGCCGATGTGCTTGCTCAGTGCCATCATCGGCGTGAACGTGGCTGACATGGATATCAACATCTTCACGCAGATCGGTTTCGTGGTGCTGGTCGGCCTGGCGAGCAAAAATGCTATCCTCATTGTCGAATTCGCGAAAGTGCAGCGCCACGAGGGCCTGTCGCGCCGAGAGGCGACCTTGGCGGCGTGCAAGCTGCGTCTGCGGCCGATCGTGATGACCTCGCTCGCGTTCATCCTCGGTGTGCTGCCGTTGCTGATTTCCCGCGGAGCCGGGGCCGAGATGCGGCGGACGCTGGGCACGGCCGTGTTCAGCGGCATGCTCGGCGTCACCCTATTCGGCATTATCCTGACGCCGATTTTCTTCTCGACTGTCGACTGGCTGGGCGAGTCGCGCCTGTTCGCCTCGCCGTGGTTGCGCCGTCTCAGCAGGATTATGCTCAGCATTTTACGGCTGGAGTTTCTGTGGCGGCGCGGCCTGCTTCAGGGGGCAGGGGTAGGGGGGCGGGGGGCAGGGATCCGTACTCAGTCCTCAGTCCTCAGTACTCAGTACGAACTACCAAGTACAGAGTACCGGGTAGTGGGCATGGATCCCCTTCCTCCGACTTCCGACCCCCGGCCCCCGACCCCCAACCTCTGACCCTCGACCCCTGAAGCTGGGTACTCGATACAGATTACCGTCCGGAAGGAAGGTCCCGTGTTCTCGAGCTTTTTCATCAACCGGCCGATTTTTGCCTCGGTGTTATCCATCATCATCACCCTGGCCGGGGCGATCTCCGTCTTCACGTTGCCGATCGCCCAGTATCCGGACATCACGCCGCCAACGGTGGAAGTGTCCGCCATCTACCCCGGTGCCAATGCCCAGGTCGTCGCCGATACCGTGGCCGCCCCCATCGAGCAGCAGGTCAACGGCGTCGAGGGCATGCTGTACATGTCGTCGCAGTGCACTAACGACGGCACTTATACGCTCACCGTCACCTTCCAGAACGGCATCGATCTGAACATGGCCCAGGTGCTGGTGCAGAATCGCGTCTCGCTGGCCCAGCCAATCCTGCCCGACCTCGTCAAGCGCCGCGGCGTGACCGTGAAGAAGAAGTCTCCCAGCGTCTTGATGATCGTGAATCTGTTCTCGCCCGATCGTACGCGGGATAACCTGTACCTGAGTAACTACGCCACCATCCAGCTCAAGGATGAGTTGTCGCGCTTGAAAGGAGTCGGCGATATTACCTATCTCGGTCAGCGCGACTATAGCATGCGCCTGTGGCTCGACCCGGAGAAGATGTCCACACGCAATCTGACGGCCTCCGACGTGGTGCGCGCGATCGAGCAACAGAACACGCAGGTCGCGGCCGGCCAGCTCGGTCAGCCACCGGTCGCCTCCGGCCAGGTGTTCCAGGTCACCATGAGCACCATGGGGCGCTTGACCGATGTCGAACAGTTCGGCGACATGATCCTCAAGACCGACGCGCGTGGCCGACTTGTCCGTCTGTCCGACGTGGCTAACATCGAGCTCGGCGCCCAGGCGTATGACCAGACCTGCACGCTCAACGGCCAACCGTCGGTGGCGCTGTCCATTTACCAGCTGCCCGGCTCCAACGCGCTGGAGACGGCTCAGCGGGTGCGGACCAAGATGCAGGAGCTGAAAAATCGCTTTCCCGAGGGCATCGACTACGCCATCGTTTACGACACCACACCGTTTATCAACCAGTCGATCCAGGAGGTGGTGAAGACGCTGCGGGACGCGGTGATCCTGGTAGCGGTGGTCGTGCTGCTGTTCCTGCAAAACTGGCGCTCGGCGATCATCCCGCTGGTGGCGGTGCCCGTGGCGATTATCGGTACCTTTGTCGTCATGTCGGCCATGGGCTTCAGCCTGAATAACCTGACTCTCTTCGGGTTGGTCTTGGCCATCGGCATTGTGGTAGATGATGCCATCGTGGTGGTGGAGGCGGTCGAGCACCATGTTGAGCGCGGGCTGGCGGCGCGCGAGGCCACTCTCGCGGCGATGCGCCAGGTATCCGGACCGGTGATCGCCGTCGGTCTGGTGCTCAGCGCGGTGTTCGTGCCCTGCGCCTTCATCAGTGGCATCACCGGGCAGTTCTTCCGACAGTTTGCCTTGACGATTGCGGTCTCGACGGTCATCTCCGCATTTAACTCGCTGACGCTCAGTCCGGCGCTGACAGCCTTGTTGCTGCGCCCGCACAACAAGGAAGTGGCGCCGCCGTTGCCCCGGCTGGCGTTCCCTTTGATCGGCGCCTGGCTTGGCTGGGAGTCGTTGACCCCTTGGCTGGAGCGCGGCGTGGAGCGGTTGCCGGCGGAGATCCAGGACTGGGTGCACGGGGCGCCGCCTTGGACCGTGCCGGTAGCCGCAGCCGTGGTAGGCGCGGTGGTGAGCTGGTTTGTGAGCCGGCCTTTGAATCGGCTGCTGGGCGCGTGCTTCCGGTCGTTCAATGCCGGCTTCGCCAAGGCGACAGGGGGCTATGTCCGGGTGGTCGGCAGTCTGCTGCGCGTCAGCGTGCTGGTGCTGGTCGTCTACGGCGGTCTGCTCGCCCTGACGTATTCCAGTTTCGCCTATGCCCCCAAAGGCTTCATCCCCCCGCAGGACAAGGGCTACCTCCTTGTCAATGTCCAGCTACCCGACTCGGCCTCCGTGCAGCGAACCCAGCAGGTGATGCACCGCATCGAGGAGATTGCTCTGAAAACGCCCGGCGTCAAGCATACCGTGGCCGTTGCGGGCCAGTCGATCTTGCTGAACGCCAACGCGCCCAACTTCGGCGCCATGTTTGTCATGCTCGATGACTTCCACCGCCGCACCGCCGCCGACCTTACCGGCGATGCGATCGCCGTGCGGCTCCAGGACAGTTTGCAGAAGGAGATCAAGGACGGGTTGATCAACATCTTTGGGGCCCCGCCCCTGGATGGCCTGGGCACGGTCGGCGGTTTCAAGATCGTGGTCGAAGATCGCGGCGATCGTGGACTGAACTCGCTGCAAGAGGTCGCCGACGATATCGTCGCCGCGGGCAACAAGACCCCTGGCCTGCAAGGACTGTTCACCAGTTTCCGAGCCAACACGCCCTGGCTGTATCTGAATATTGACCGCGTTCAGGCCAAGTCGATGGGCCTGTCGATGGGGGAGGTCTTCAACACGCTTCAGGTCTACCTCGGTTCGCTCTACGTCAACGACTTCAACCGCTTCGGCCGGACCTGGCAGGTCAATGTCCAGGCTGCCGCCGATTTTCGCAAGCAGATCGAGGATCTCAAGCATCTGCGGATTCGCAGCGATTCGGGGAAGATGGTACCGCTCGGGACTCTGGCGACGGTGGAGGACCAGAGCGGCCCGGTGCTGATCATGCGCTACAACATGTACCCGGCGGCCGCGGTCAACATCACTCCGGAGCCAGGCATCAGCTCCGGGCAGGCCATCGAGCTGATGGACGACCTGGTCCGGCACGAGTCCATCCGGTCGATGCGCTATGAGTGGACCGAGCTGGCCCTGCTGCAACTCCAGACTGGCAACACCGCCATGCTGGTATTTCTCCTGGCCGTGGTGTTGGTGTTCTTGGTGCTGGCGGCCCAGTACGAGAGTTGGTCGCTGCCGCTCGCCGTCATCCTTGTGGTGCCGATGTGCTTGCTCTGTTCCGTCGCGGGCGTGCTGGTGGCTCACCTGGATGTCAATATTTTCACGCAAGTCGGCTTCGTCGTGCTGGTGGGCCTGGCTTGCAAGAACGCCATCCTGATTGTGGAATTCGCCAAGGCCCGGCGCGAGGCGGGGACGGACCGGTATCAGGCCACGCTGGAGGCGTGCCGGCTGCGTCTCCGGCCGATCGTGATGACCTCGTTCGCGTTCATTCTTGGTGTCGTGCCGCTGGTGATTTCCGAAGGCGCGGGCGCGGAGATGCGGCGCACGCTGGGCACGGCCGTGTTCGCCGGCATGCTCGGCGTGACGCTCTTCGGCATCTTCCTGACGCCGGTCTTCTACTATGTCATCCAGTGGTTCAAGGATCGGCGCACTCCAGCCATTGTGGTCGCGATGCCCATGCCAGTACCGAGCGGCGTCTCGAAGGAGAAGCCAAACGGCGAGCTGGTGGTGGTGATGAGCAGCGGGAAATTGACAATTGAAAAATGATAATTGCCATGAAGCGGCCTTGCATTCATTCCTGCCGTTGGCTGCGATCACGGATTCGGCCACCCTTCCGCCCCTCCAGTAGCCGCTTCTGGCGCAGGCTCGGGAACACGCCGAGAGGCTCGCGTAGCTATGGGGAGAGCAACTTCACAGCTTTGATAAACACCAAGGGCCGGTTGTTGGGTTTTCCCCAGTATCTTGTGGCCAGCCGGAACGGGGGCAGTTATTCTGTGGTGGCCGGACGAGGCCCCGCCGCCTACAGCCTCGACCACCACCCTGACCACCGGCAACCGCCGGCTGAACACCAGGGTCGGACCCTACCCCGCGAACCGGTGCCGATCCACTTGGGGAACCCGTCGGCGGCTGGACGCGATTCTCTCCCCGGAGCCTGCGATGCAGCGCACGATCCCCCTGACACTGGCCGCGGCCCTGCTCTGGACTGCCGCGGCCGCAGCCCAGCGCGGGCCGGCCCCCCTCCCCTCGCCGGAGGTGAAGCCCGACCGCACCGTTGTCTTCCGCCTCAGCGCCCCCAAGGCCAGCGCCGTCCAGGTCCGCGGCGAGTGGGGCCCTCCCCAGGCGATGACCAAGGACGACAACGGCGTCTGGAGCGCCACCGTCGGCCCCCTGGAGCCGGACCAGTACTCCTACACGTTCAACGTGGACGGCGCCACGGTCGTCGACCCGCGCAACACCCGGCTGAAGATCGGCCGCGGCTCGATGTCCAACCTGGTCGAGGTGCCCGGCAACGCGGCGCAAGACCTCAAGCCCGTGCCGCACGGCACCCTGCACACCCACCGCTATGAGTCGAAGGCGCTCGACGGTAAGTCGCGCCGCCTGACGATCTACACCCCGCCGGGCTATGAGACCGCCGGCGACCAGCGCTACCCGGTCCTGTACCTGCTGCACGGCTCCGGCGACGACGAGCGCGGCTGGACCGACGTCGGCCTGGCCCACCGCATCCTCGACAACCGGATCGCCGACGGCAAAGCGGTGCCGATGCTGGTGGTGATGCCCGACGGCCACGCCGCCGACGGCTTCGGCAACAACACGCAGGCGTTCGAGGCCGACCTGCTCAAGGACATCCTCCCGCTGGTCCAGAAGACCTACCGCGTCAAGCCGGAGGCGGCGAGCCGCGCGCTCGTCGGCCTGTCGATGGGCGGGGCGCAATCGTGGGCGATTGGGATGGGGCACCTGGACACGTTCGCCTACGTCTGCCCGTTCAGCATGGGCGGCGGTAACGCCACGGCGATTCTGGCCAAGATCGACCCGGCGGAGGCGAACAAGCGGCTGAAGCTGCTGTGGGTCGGCTGCGGCCGGCAGGACCGGCTCTTCGCCGGCAGCGAGCGGCTGTGCGAAGAGCTGAAGGCGAAGGAAATCCAACACGTCTGGCGCCCGTCCGAGGGGGCCCACACCTGGAGGGTCTGGCGGACGTATCTGGCGGAAGTGACACCGCTGTTGTTCCGGTAATGACTACTTACCCCTGCCCTCCTCTCCCCGCGGGGAGAGGAGGGCACCTGCGCATCGGCAGCGAATTGTCCGCTTGCTGCGCGAACGGGTCGTCCTCAACGTACAGGGATCATCCGACCAGGCGGAAATGGCCTTGCACTGGGCGGGTGGTTTCACCAAGAGATTCACCACCTTGTTGCCGCACCGAAAGGAAGGATATGAAAGCCGCTCTCCGCAACCTCGCGACGCCCGTCTCGCCGCTGGTCCTTCTGCTGCTGATCCTGGCCGTGCCAGTCGCGGCCGAAGAATGGCGGCCTGCGCCCGCGCCCCTGATGACGCGCTGGGCCCTCGATGTCACTCCTGAGAAAGTTCGCGGGGAATACCCACGCCCGCAGTTGGTGCGGTCGGACTGGCGCAACCTCAATGGCCTATGGGAATTCGCCTTCGACGATGCCAACGCTGGTCGCGCAGCGGGGTGGCAATCGGGCAAGCGCTTCGCTGAGAAGATCCTCGTTCCATTCACGTTTGAAGCTGCCCTGTCCGGCCTCGGCAAAGGCAACGAGATCCATGAACGCGTGTGGTATCGGCGTACTTTCGACCTGCCCGCGAGTTGGGCGGGCAAACGCCTGTTGTTACATTTTGGAGCGGTCGACTGGGAAAGCACCGTCTGGGTGAACGGTCACGAGATCGGCTCCCACCGCGGTGGTTATGCGCCGTTCTTCTTCGACATCACGCAGGCTCTCAAGCCAGAGGGTCCCCAAGAAATCGTCATGGCCGTCTACGATCCCGCCGATCCCAAGACGGGAGCCTACCAACCCAAGGGAAAGCAGCTCGGCAGCCACGGCATCTGGTACACGCGCACGACCGGGATCTGGCAGACCGTCTGGATCGAGCCGGTCGCGCCCACACACATCGCCTCCGCACGTGTGGAGCCCGACCTCACCGGCCAGCAAGTTACTTTGCGGCTCTCGGTGCCTGGCACCGGACGAATCCGCCTGCGTGCTCGGGTGCTGCTTGCGGGCACAGAAATCGCCCAGGCCGAGCACACAACGGACGCGGGGCCAGCGGTCGTCCTCCAGGTGCCCGTGAAGACACCGCAGCCGTGGACTCCCGAGTCACCGATACTCTATGACATCGCCTTACGTTTGGAACGCGGTGTCCAGGTATTGGATGAAGTGAAAACCTACACGGCCTTTCGTACCGTCGGCCTGGAGAACAAACGGATCACGCTGAATGGCAAGCCGTACTTCCTGCGCGGCGTGCTCGATCAGGGCTTCTGGCCGGACGGCATCTACACGCCGCCGACCGATGAGGCCCTGCTCAACGACGTGCTCATGACGAAGGCCTTTGGGCTCAACTTGGCCCGCAAGCATGTCAAGGTGGAGGATCCGCGCTGGTACTACTACTGCGACAAGCACGGGCTGCTGGTGGCTCAAGATATGCCATCCAGTCACAATCTGCAAACTCCGGGAGCCAGGCAGAACTTCGTGGCCGAATGGCAGGAGATCGTGGCCGCGCTGCGGAATCACCCGTCCATCATCCTGTGGATTCCGTTCAACGAGGATTGGGGCAAACCAGGAGTGTTCCAGGATGAGGTCGTCGAGCTGACCCGTGCGGCCGACCCAACGCGGCCGATCATCGACGCCTCCGGTTGGACCCAGCGCGACAAAACCGACATCACGGATATCCACGATTATAAAAATGACTTGAAACGGCACGCCAACCCCAATCCGCCCCGCCCCACCGTGATTGGTGAGTATGGCGGGGTCGCGCTGCCCGTGCTGAATCACACCTGGGTGAAGGGCTGGGGCTACCAGGTTGTGAAGACGCCCGAGGAGTTGCTGGAGAAGTACAAGTTTCTCACGGACCAGATCAATGGAGCGCCCGGACTTTCTGGCTTCGTCTACACGCAGCTGACCGACGTGGAACAGGAACTGAACGGACTGATGACCTACGATCGCATCCCCAAGGCGGCGCCCGAGCGCTTCGCGGCGATCAATCGCCGCCAGCCGGCGGGGACAAAGAAGTGAACGGGGGGTTCGCCACGAGCCGTTGCAAGGAAGCTCAATCACCATGCATCTGCCGCAAGCGCGGCGACAGCCGCAGCAGCCACTGCACGCGCTCGAACTCGTTGAGCCAATCCTGCGTCACCTGGGCCAAGAGCGTATCGCCCGGGATCGCAATGCCGGTGGCGCACAGATCGCCGACCTGGTCGCGGATCAACTGTCGGTATTTGCTGAGTGTCCGCTCGCCGAAGCGTGCGACCTCCAAGCCGTCTTCGCTGAAGAACACCGCCACCGGCACGCGATTGCCGCCGTTGATTTGGAGTGCGCGCTGCGCATCGGCATGCTCATCGCGATCTAGATAGCGGACCTGAATAACCGGCGCGGCGGCGGCGAAATGCTCGAAGCTAGGGCATTGGTTGATGCAATCCCCGCACCAGGCCCCGGCCAGGCAAAGCACGTTCGTGGTCCGGCGAAATTGACCCAGGAGCTCGCGTTGGCCGGCATTCAACGTGATTTGCTCACGCACCTGGCGCCAACGCTGTTTTTGGCCTTCGTTGGCGTAGCGGGCCAGGAACGCGTCATACGTCAGTCCTTGTGGAAACTTGTCGAACAGATTCATGGAATCCTCGACGGGAAGAGTGTCGAAACCGTTTCTTACTTCTTCCCGATGCTGACGGTGAAGTTGGGTGAGGCCTGCTGCTGGTTGTTGGCCGCGGTGGCGATTCCCAGCGCGTGGAGGTCCGTCTTGTCCCCGACCGCGTCTTATTCGGCGGCGCCCACTTAGATCTACACCGCCGTCTGGCCCATCTCGATGGTGGCCTTGGCTGCCGTCACCTGAGCCGGCAGGTTGCGCAGCTCAACACTGATCGGTCCCTCGTAGCCTTTGCGAGTTGCCGTCACCTTGACCGTGGTCTTGCTGCCCGGTGTCAGCTTGAGCGGTACCGGCTCCACCTTCAATTCGAACGGAGCCGGCGGCCCCTGGACATCCACCGTGAACTTGGGTGAGCTGACAAGTTGGTTACCGGCGGCACTAGCAGTCCCCTGGATGTTGACGTCGCCCTTGGTACCGCCAGTGGCAGTGGCGGCTGCGACCAGTTCGATCTCGCCCGTTGTTTGACCCATCGGAATGGTCGCCTTCGGCCCCGTGATGTTGGCCGGTAGGTTTTTCACCTCCAGCTCGATCGGGCCCTGATAACCGCCCTTGCGGGTAGCAGAGATTTTCACAGTGGCCTTCTGTCCGGGCGCCAGCTTCAGCATGGCCGGCTCGATTTGTAGGTCGAAAGGCAGCACGAGGGCGAGCGTGACCGGCGGTGTCGCGTCGGTAAAATCGCGGTCCTTGAACTTCCCCTTGCCGAGAAAGCTGATCGGAAATTGGCCCAGCGCTGCGTTGGCGGCCGGATTGAGTTGCACCCTCACCTCATTCTGCCCTTTGGGGATGTTCTTCAGGGCCGGCGCCACGTTGGCCGGCAAGCCCAGCGGCGACAGCGCGATTTCTTCGGTGAAGCCAGGCGCCCGCGTGGAGTTGATCGTCAAGGAGACGGGGCCACCACGGGTTCCCTCGGGGTGGTCTGGGTTGACCGTCAGGGCAAAGGGCGCCTTTTCCGTAACGGCAAGGCCGATCTGCCGGTTGAACTGCGGCGGCGGATAGGTCAGCCCCCCCAGGCTCTGGCTTACGGCCGCCTGAACCCCCGTGTACGCAACCACCAGTTTGCCATCAATGACCGCTCGGCCCTGGACGACCAATTCGTAAGGCTTGACCGGCAGATCCGGCGCTGCGGTCAAGAACAACTGGACCGGCTGCACGGGTTGGTTGGCCGGAGGTTGTTGTCCGGCCTTGATGGTCACCTGGCCGCCGATGCCCGGTGGGCTGATGACGCTGACTTCGATGGGGCCCGTATAACCCTGCCGAGTCGGCAGAATGCCAACGGCCGCGATCCCTCCCTGAGAAATGTCTAACCGGTCAATTGCCAGCGCCAGCTCAAAGGTCGGTTCCGTGGGCGTGACCGTGATCCGGTAGACTTCCGAGGGGCCACTCCAGTAGAGCAGATGCTCGGCGGCAAGAAAGTAATCCCCATCCGCGGGTGCCGTGAAGTTCACGCGCGAACCGGCCGTCGGATTGCTCACCGCCAATTGAGTTCCTTTGGCATCCTTCAAGGCCAGGTAGACTTCCGTCGGCGAGTTGAGCTCGTGCGTGTGCGCCTCGATGGTGAAGCGTTGTCCTTTCTTGGCCTGGAAGACATAATAATCGACATCGCCGCTCTCCTGAAAGCGGCCCGTGATCCCGCCCGGCACCGCAATGCGGTTGGCGTGGCTGGGATCGTTATTCGGCTCGTGCTCGACAGACTCTTCCAGATCGCTGACGGCCAGCGCCACGGGCCAGCCGTGCAGGCCATTGGCCCCCCGAGGCGTCACCCAGACGGCATGAATCGAGGGATCCTGCGGGACGAGCACCTCGACGGGAGCGACGCCTTCCACGACGGGTCCGGCGAAATGTACCGTCACCTGGCTGCCTCGTCGAGCCGCCATCGGCACGGGCACGGTGGCGCAGGGGAAGTCCCCGATGCGCAGCCGATACCAATGATCGGCCCCGCCCCGGTACATCACGTCGCGCAGTTCGATCAGGTACTCCCCCGCCTCCTTGAACGTATAGGTGAGGCGGGGATCGGTCTGCAAGCCGGGGGCATCGTTGCTATGCCCGCCCGGCAATTCTCGGCCCGTGCGCGAATCGTAGAGCGAGAGTTGGGGATCGAGAGCGCTGCCCAGTCGGTGGCCCAGCACCTCGAAGCTGACGCGCTGACCGGCCTGTACTTGAATTTTGAAGTAGTCGCTCACCTCCGCGTCAGTGCGGCCGATCACGACCGACGGAATCGGGACGGTCTGGGCAGTGGCCTTGGAGCGATTGCTGTCAACTTCCCGGACGGGGGGCAGGTCATCGAGGCAGAACACCCGGAGGTTGGATATTCCGCGGGTGGTCGCCAGGCGGATGCTATGGAAGCCGAGAGGAGCATCCTTGGGCACTTCGAGCTGGACACGCAGTTTGGTGTTGTCTTTACCGTTGTTGCTGTCCGTGGGAAAGGTGACCTTGGCGGGAAAGCTGGTCCAGAGAGCCGTCGGCTCGGCCAGGTTTTTGCCCGTGAGAGTCAGATCCAGGGTACTCCCCCGCTGCGTGCCCAGCGGCACGGGCATATCCAGAACCGGGGCTTGTGGATTGGGCTGCACGGGTCCCGGAGCCTTCTGGCTCCAGGTGTTCGCCGTCAGCCCGAGAACGACCAGGAGCGCCAAGAGAGCCAAATGGCAACACGGCTGATAGCGCGAGTGGTTCATACTGCTCCTCATGCGGCAAGGGCGGTGAACGTCGGTTTGTGGGTCACAGTGGCAGGGCGAGCGGCTGCGTAAGCAAGCAGCAGCTCTGAGCTGATGATAATCGTCCACGGCACGCTCGCAAAGGAAAATGAGCCCGAAACTCTAACCACACGGCGTGAGCTATACTTCCAAGGCCTCGTCGTAGATGGATCCCGCTTCTTCGTCTTAGGAAGGCCGAGGCTCTCTCCCCGTGTCGGCTCGGCCAAGGCTTCCAGGCTTCTTGGCGGAGCGGAGTCTGCCTGATCGTGCCTGGTTGCGCAGGCACCAGCGTGTACTTCGGCCTAGTGCGAGGGGGGGATCGGCGTGAAGCAGTTGATTCGCTTGCGCGGAGTGGGGGGCGAG
>JBGQLF010000068.1:0-14481 GCA_041499985.1 Gemmataceae bacterium | reverse complement strand
TACGAGCCGCACCTGCGCCAGGCCGTCAACACACATCATCAATCACCAAAGGAGAATGCCATGAAAACGTATCACGTCAAAGTCGCCATAGTCCGAACCCTTGAAATCTACGCAATCCAAGCCGAGGACGCCGAAACCGCTACGGAATCTTGGGCCGAAGGCGACCTGATTCACACCAACGACGAGGTCATGGACCGCATCGTCTTATCCGTGAAGGAGGTCTAGCCATGCCTGCATCATCCATCAATCCGTTCTACGCCGCCCGTCTCACCCGGCCGGCAGCATCGCCGGCGACGCACGCCGCCCTCCCGGTCGAAAAGGTCGTCATCGGTCCGGCGACCCTCTACCGGGCCGACTGCTTCGACGTGCTGCCGGAACTCTCCGGCATCGGCGCGGTGGTCACCGATCCGCCTTACTGCATCGGCTTCGCCTACCGCAGCTACGACGACGCCCCCGCCAGGTATCACGACCTCATGACCCGCCTGGTGCCCGAGTTGGTCCGCGTCACCGACAACGGGCCGTGCTTCGTGTGGCAAAGCCCGCTCAAGGCCGACCAATGGCACCGCTATTTCCCCAAGGGCTACCGCATCATCGCCGCCTGCAAGCTCTACCCTGAGCGCCCCGGCAAGAGCAATTGCCTCAGTTGGGATCCGGTGATTTTCTGGAGCGGCCAATCGCACATCCGCGACGAATTGCCCACGGACTGGCACCTGGCGGATCTGCGCCCCTACGACGGCTATCAGGGCGACAACCCTGTCCCGTGTCCCCGCCCGCTCCAGCAGGTTTCGTGGTTCTGCGAATCGATCCGGGCCGACAGCATTCTCGACCCCTTCCTCGGCAGCGGCACCACCGGCGTTGCCTGCGTGCTTTCCGGCAAACGATTTATTGGCATCGAGCAAGACCCGGTGTATTTCGCGTATGCCTGCGAGCGCATCCGCAAGGCATGGGAATCAGGCACCGCCGCATGACCGACGACTTCTGGTCGAACCGTTTCCACTATTGCGCCCTGGCGGCGGGGTTCCTTGCCGCCGGCGAAGGCCTCCTCGACGACAGCCGCTACATCCGCGAGCTGGCCTACACGCTCTATGAAAGCGGCTGCTTCAAAGACCGAGTGCCGTCCCTGGAGGAAGTCAGCGGCCCGCCTTAACGCCCCAGGATGGTCCAGTACACGAACCCCAGGAACAGCACGCCCGCAACGGGCCCAAGCCGCCGGCCCGCCGCGGCGAGGAGCCGGCCGGAGGCCGAGTCCAGCACTTTCTGCCACGAATAAAACACCGCCCACGCGGCCGCCACCAGCGTCCCATACAGCACGTCGCGCCTTGCGATCCCGGCCGCCCCGGTGAGGTAAAGCGCCGTCAGCAGCAGCGTGCCGACCAGCAGCATCAGGAAAGCCTCGTCTCCCGGTCGCCGCGCGCGGCAACACATGACGATCGGCTCTTCCCCGCCGTCATACAGCCGGCACCTGGGCACCGGCCTACAATCTGTCATTGCATAGGCCATAACTCCGCCATGTGGCCTCTGCGCGCCGGCCCTGTCAAGGGCGAAGCTGGCTTCCGCCGCCGCGCGTCCACTCGCGCGACACCATGCCCTGCTTGATGGCAATGCTCGTCACCACCGGCTCGGCCGACTCCTCCCGGCGGATAGCGGCCGCAACCAGGGCGTCCAACTCACGCACCCACAGCACCCGCTTTCCCTTGATGCCGGCGAGCAGCTCGGCGTCCAGGCTCTGCCCCGTCAGGGTGATCGTGTAGCACTCGCGGCCTTCGTAATGCAGCACCAGTTCGCCGGGGTGGCTCATATTGACCCCGGTGATAGACGCATAGTCGAACAGCCGGCGCTCGCCTCCCCGGTCGAGCAGTTCCAGCATTTCCGGGAGGTCGAGCCGCCCGCGCAGGATGCAGTACGACTTCCGCTCCAGCGTCGCTTCCTGTACCTCCGCGGCCGGCGCGCTCGCCGGCGTTGTCTCCGGCTTGGTGGTTGGCGACGAAGCCGGCGTTCCCTGGATCAGCCGTTGCACCGTGCTCAGCTTCGGCGGGTTCATAACACCAACTCCTTCCTCGTTTCGTGAGCAGACCGCTGTTGCTCCCGCATGGCCGCGGCCGCCTCGCGCGCTTTCTCGGCCGCCTGGTCCCTCCCGGCAGCGATCCGCCCCCGGTACTTCCGCCGCCGCTGCCGCTGACGGAGGTATTCCCCGGCATCCTCCGCCGCTTCCCGCTCCGCCTCGCGCGCCTGCCACACTTCGATGGCCGACGCCGCCTTGTCCTCGCGTGCAATGGCGTGCCGCAGCGCTTCCTTGTCGTCGGTGTACCAGCGCATCGCTTTCTTGCCGCGGCTGGCCGTGACGTAAGCCTGGGCCGCATCCGAGGCGCCATAGCTCGCGCCGCTCTGCGCCGCGAACACCACATCGGCGTCCTGGCCTTGGCTGGCGTGACTGGTCACCACGCCATGCGCCAGGTGCCCGTAATCCTTGTCGATCACCCAACCCCGCTGGTCGATGATGTCGCCGCCGGCGGTGAAGCCCGAGACCGTCACCAGGTCGCCGTTGTCCAGGCGATGTTTGTCCTTGCTGTAGCCGTTGCGCGTCACGCGCAACACATCGCGCTCGGCCACGTCCAGGCTCGTGGTGCGATACAGCTCCAGGCGCTCCGCATGGTCCAGCCGCAGCGCCTTGACCTCGCCGCCGGCGTTTTTCACGGACACATGGCCGAGGTCGTCGCGGCCCAGCACCGTCACGCGCTCGCCTCGCTTGAAGCCGGGCAGGTTCTGCGTCATCTGCACCATAACCCCGGCCTGGTAATGCACCGCGTCCTTCTTCTGCGCCTCGGTCAGGCCCTTGCTCTCGTAGCGCACCAGCTTACAATCCTCCGCCCCGATCATCTTCCGGCTCCGCAGCTCCGCGCGCACGGCCTCGGACACGGCCTTTCCTTCCGCGTGCGTCGGCGACACGATCAAGGTGGACTGCCCGCCGGCCAGCGTGTCGGCATAGTCGCGCGCGAGCTGCCGGTTGCGCTCCTCGGCGTCGTCGATTTCACGGACGAATCCCATGGCATCGAGCCGGTCGAAACCCTCGGCGGCCCGACCTTCGCTCAAGGCCGCCACCGCGTCCCGATAAGCGGGGTCCGTCTGGCGGCGAATGTCGGCGAGCCGCACCGGCTGCACGCCTCCCTGCTCCTGGAGGATGTTCAACACGCGGCCGCGCGGAACCCCGCGGTGCTGCTGCGGGTCGCCTACCACCAGCACGCGGGCGTTTTCCTTCTCCGCCAGGTCGAACACCTGCCGCAACGCCAGCGTGCCGCCCAGGCCCGCCTCATCGACCATGATGACGTTATTCCGTACCTGTGCTTGCAGTTCCTTGCTCTTGACCAGGCTGGCCACGGTGTCGGCGTCCCCGAATCCCTTGGCTCGCAGCACGCCGCGCGAGGCCCTGGCCGTCGGGGCGAACACCAGCAGCTCCTGGCCGCGCTCCGCCAATGCGTCGCGGAGTTCTTCGAGCATGGTCGTCTTACCCGTTCCGGCTTTGCCCACCAGCATCATCACCCGGTCGCGCGACGAAAGCAGGGTTTGCAGCGCCGCCTTCTTCTCGTCGTTCAAGTCACGCTTGCACCTGTGCGCCACTCCGCCGCCGAGCGTCTGGCACTGTCCCCTGCCCTCCTTGGCAAATCGCACCATGGCCTGCTCTTCTTCCAGCACGTCCTTCTGCGTCACCACCTGGCGGCCGCCGATGCGTGCCTGGATGATGCCATGCCCTTCCAGTTCGGGCTTCACGTCTTCGGGCGTGAGCGCGCCTACGCCGAAACGGAGTGCTTCCTCCAGCAGCGCCTTGTCCGCCACGGCACTGTCGCGGGCAAAGACGTGGCCGACCGCGTGCCGCATCGCCTGGCCCGGCGTGACCGCGCGCTTGGCGTCTCCCTCCCCCGAGGCCGTAGCCTGCACGGCGTCCATAGCCGCTGCTTCCGCCGGCGTCAGCTTGCCGTCCCAATACTCCCGCAAGGCGTCGGTGCTCATACCCTCTTCCTTGCTGCGTCTTGTCTTCGCCCCCAACTCCGCCTTGCGCGCCGGGTCGGTGATGCCGCGTTTTTTCGCTTCGGCCTCGATCTCGGCGGTCCTGCGGCTGTACTTGTCGCTCACGCTTTGCGGCACGCCGGCGATCTCCCAGCCCTTGTCATTGCGCTCGATGCGGTAGCCCAGCTCGGTAAGCCGGCGGGCAAGCCTTCCCTCGAACGCCGCCTCGAAATAGCGCGCGTTTTCCTTCAGGAAACCGAACTGCCCGGCCTGCCAGCGGTTCTCATGATCCGCAAACGTGGAGTTAAACACGTAGGCGTGGAGGTGAATGAACGGATCGGGCATGCCGTCCGAAAGCGGCCGCGTGGAGGGATGCAGGAACATGCTGCCCACCAGGTTGCCCGTTACTGTGTCCGTGTCCTGGCCGTTCCGGCGAAGCCTGGTCCGCATCTCCGGCTCGACGTCCAGCCGCATCGTGTCCATCCCCGCTCCCTGGAACGCCTCCAGCAGGCGCTCATCGCCGGTGCGCGCCCACATGGCCGAGACGCTCTTGGGCGCGGAAAGCACGAAATCGTAACCGGGGCGGCGGTTGGCCACGTCGCGCACGGTGAGGCGCTGGCCCGTCGCCGGGTCCTGGTTGTCGGCCAGGGCGAAGAAGCCTTCCTGGCTCACCTCGCCTTCCAGCCCCAGACGCTTGGCTCCTTGGCCGAACCACACGCCCGGACTGTCTCCGCCGCGGCCGTAATAGTCGGGCCGGCACAGGCTGTCGGCGAAATAGTCCTTGACCGCCTGGGCGGACTTCGATTGCACGATGCGCAGCATGGGGGTGCCCTACCTGGTCCCGTGAAGCCGGCCCATTCTATGGCCCCCGTCTCCGCCAAAGGCAAGTCGTTCCCTCCATAATTACGCGAGCAGGCGTCTCCCCTAAGCGGAGCCTTAGGCAATAGCTGCCAGTCTAGTCCGTTGAATTTCGCGGCGAAATTGCCGGAAATCCGCCCGAGGCGCAAAAGCATGCCAGCAAGCCAGCTAACTGGCCTGCCAGCAGGCAGGCTTGTAGGCATGCAAGCTGGCCAGACAGCAAGCATGCTTGCCTGCCGGATGACATGCAGGCTTGCTGGCATGCTTGCCAGCAGACAGGCGAGCCAGCAAACAAGCCAGCATGAAAGCCACACAGCCAGCACTCAGGCCAGCAAACATTCCGGCCAACAGGCCAGCTGGCATGCTTGCTTGCCGGATGGCTTCCTGGCTTGCTGGCCTGCTGACGTGCTGGCTAGCTGTACGGCAAGCATGAAATCTTGCTTGCAAGCTGGCCGGCGATGCACTAGGGTCCGGCCTCATGATCATCGCCGTCGCCAATTCCAAAGGCGGAGTGGGAAAGTCCACCATCGCCGTCCACCTGGCCGCCTGGCTGCACGAGCAGGGGCACACGGTGATCCTTGCTGATTGCGATGCCCAGACTTCCAGTAAGCAGTGGGCCGCCGAGGCGATTCCCGAGGTGCCCGTCGAGCGTTTCGACAGCAGCGATGAGGTCTACGAACGGTTGCCCGGGTTGGCGCACAACGCCGCCTATGTCGTGGCCGACGGTCCGGGCAGCAACTCCGAGACCAGCCGCGCCCTGCTGCTGTGCGCCGACCTGGCCCTGATCCCGTGCAAGGCGAGCATGCTGGAGGTGCGAGCCCTCAATGAGGCGACCAAGGTCCTGCGGCATGCCCAGTCCATCCGGGCCGGCAAGCCCCAGGGCGTGCTGGTCTTGAGCATGGTCGGCGACCGCTACCGCCTGACCCAGGACATGAAGACCGCCGCCGAGGCCCTGAAACTGCCCCTGGCGTCGGCGGCGATGAAACCCCGGCAGGCCTATGCCGACGCGCCGGGGCAGGGGACGCTGGTGTGGCACATGGGCAGCCGCGGCCGCGAGGCGGCCCAAGAGGTCCTGTCCATCTTTCGCGAACTGCTGCCCCAGGCCTGCGCCGCCAAGGTCCGCTCCTTACGCCGGCGGGGCAGGGGAGCCTAGCCATGTCAAAAAGGAAGCCGATGAGCGAACGCAGGTCCCTGGTCGAAGCGGTGCAGCCGACCGAGATCGATCCCGACCTCGCCAAACAATTCATCAAGCACGGCACCATCAAGCCGTCGCCCGCCGCGGCACCCGAAGCCCCGCCCGAGACCCCAGCCCGGGCGAAGCGGCCACCCGCCGATGATCCGCGGGCGAGCCTGGGCGAGGACCGCCGCCGCGTCCAGCTCACCACGCGGCTGCGGCACGACCTGGCCGAGGCCCTCCGCCGGGCTGCTCTCCAGCGCGAGCTGGAAGGCCTGGTGCCCTACTTGCAGCAGGAAATCATAGAGCAAGCTCTCGAACCCTGGCTGAAACAAAACGGCTACCTGGCCTAGCCGCTACGGTCTCCAGCAAGTCAGCCGACCAGCTGAACCCATACCCGTTCCAGGCAATCCCGTTAAACGCATTTGGAAGCCCCAGGAACGCATTACGGGCGATGGGGCAGGGAAGGGGACCAAAAGGGGAGAATACTCACTCCCAAGTCCATTCCTATGCGATTGCGGGGCATCGCCCCGGCCGTTTGCAAATTGCAAATCGCCGTAACGCCTTACCCCGGCACGCCGTCCGTTCCATACCGGGGCGGAAGGTCCCGGCCAGGCCAGGCTTTCCCTGGGAGCCGGCCTGGCCGGTCCTTGCTTGCCCGCCTTGCCGGGGCCGTTTGCAAATTGCAAACCCCACTCAAAGTCTTCATTTCCAAGCAATTGCTGCCGATGAATACCCAGGAGGTCGCGCGTCTTTCGCCGCCTCCGGGAAGGAGTCCCTTAACATGGCCAAGTTCACCCTTACCGCCTGCCAGCTCAAGGGCGGCGTCGGTCGCTCGACCGCCTTGTTCTCCCTGGCCGGCGAGTTCGTCCGCCGCGGTCACACCGTCCTCTGCCTGGATTGCGACCCCCAGGCCTCGCTGTCGCAGATCCTGCTCGGTCCCGAGGCGGTCCGCGCCTGCCCGCCGGAGCAGACCATCGCCACCATCTTCGACGAGCGCCTGATGCCCGATCCCGCCAAGCTGATCCGCCCCACCGAGATCGACGGCCTCACCGTCGTCCCGGGCAGCTACGACATCACCCGCCACAACCACGCCACCCCCGAGGGCAGCGACCTGCTGCACGAGGGCGTGCGCGATTTCGTCGCCGAGGTCGGCCCCCGCGCCGACATCGTCCTCATCGACACCCCGCCCTCGCTGCAAGGGCTGACCTGGGCGGCCGCCGTCGCCGCCGACGCGGCCTTCACGCCGCTGCTGGCCGAGCCGCTGGCCAGCCAGGAGCTGGGCCGGGTGCAGGAATTTTTAGGCGCCGTCACCGCCGGCCGCAACCCGCGCCTGAAATGGATCGGCCTGGTCGTCACCATGTACCAGCCCCGCCTCAGCCTGCACGCCGCGTATCTCGACGGCCTGCGCGAGGCTTACGGCGATCTGCTCTTTACCACCTGCGTCCCTTACGCGGCCGCCTTCAAGGAATGCGTGGTGGCCGGCCAGCCCCTGCCGCTGTGGAAGCCGCGCACCGCCGGTGCCAAGGCGATCGCCGCCTTGACGGACGAAGTGCTGGCACGCCTGAACGTGAATCACCAAACGAAAAAGGAGGCGGCGTAACATGGCCAAGACCGCGCAACTGAAAGAGAAATTCGGCAGCCGCATCGCGGCGACCATCGGCGGCCCGGCGGCCCCGGCGCCGTCCGACGCCAAGGCCGCCGGGCCGCTGCCCACCGACGGCATGGTCCGCAACCGCGCCGCCGCGCTGCTCGACATCAACCGCATCGTCTGCGCTCCCCAGCCCCGGCAGCAATTCGACGACGAGGAGCTGCAACGCCTGGCGGATTCCATCCGGGAGCGGGGCCTGTTGCAACCCCTCCGTGTGCGCTGGACCGAGGACCGCGGCCTCTGGGTCGTGGTCTGCGGCGAGCGCCGCCTGCGCGCGGCGAAACTCGCCGGGCTGACCACTGTCTCCTGCCTGATGATCGAGGGGGAGGTGAGCGAGTCCGACCGCCTCACCGACCAGCTGGCCGAGAATCTGCTCCGGTCCGCCTTGCTGCCCGTGGAAGAAGCGACAGCCTATCGCCAGCTCATGGAGCTGAACGGCTGGAATTCCACCCAGCTCGCAGAGGCCCTTCACCTGAGCCTGTCGGCTGTGAGTCGTTCAATTTCACTCCTGAAACTCCCGGATGACGTGCAGCACCAGGTGGACGCCGGCGACATCAAGCCCAGCGCCGCCTACGAGCTGGCCAAGCTGGAAAATGAAGACCAGCAGCGGCAAATGGCCGCCGAGGTAGTGGGCGGTGCCCTGGACACCAAAGCCGCGGCCCGCAAGGTCCGCCAAAGGAAGGGCAAGCCCGCTCGCACACCCCAACCCCTCAGCTACACCTACCGCGACCGCGACAGCGGCGTGAGCGTGCAAGTCACGCGGCGGAACAAACACACCGACGCCGACGTGGCCGCGGCCCTGCGCCGCATCGCCGACCGGCTGGAAGGGGAGGGGAAAGCCGAGGCCGCCTGAAGCGGCGTGGATGGAAGGACGTGCGAGGTGGAAGGGCCGGCGGGAATCATTTCCTTGCCGGCCCGGTGTGTTTACTGGGGCGGGGGAGGGGATGCCCCCAATTTCAGATCTCCCCAATATGGATTACCTGACAGCTGCCTCTTCGGTTCCGTCTGATTGATCTTTGCAATATCAGCTTTGAGCAACTCCTCAACACGAGTAATGATTGGCTCGATGATGGCCATGACTTCCGGGGGCAGGCCGGAGAGGGATAGTCCAGTGCTCACACGACCCCATGTGTGAGTGCTTTCTGGCAGCTCTGGGTATTGACCATCGGAAGCCACCACTTCACCGGAGTACACTTTACGATAGTAATAGCCGGCTACCTTAAGCCAGCGGCGCATAGTGTCCTCAGAGACCACCAAATCGTTCCATCGCTTCAGGCAATCGCACAATTTGCTGACGGTCCATTGGTCCCGATACTGACACCGCGATGGCTCAATCAGGAGGATGCGATGCAGGAACGCGGCCTCCGCAGGCCCTATGCTTGGGGGTCGGCCTTTTTCGTTCTGAACAGTGGATTGCTCAAAGAAGAATACCTGGCGTCTCTTGATCCACAGAGTCGCCTTGAGCACGTCCCCGAGCATCCAACCGGCCTCGGCATATTTCGCCTTGAATTGCTCTTCTGCCAGTCCATTCTGAATATCTTGAACTATCTCATCCCATGTGAACATTGTTTCACCTGGGTTGGTGATTCTTTTTGCGTAGCCAGGTGTTTTGCGGACCCTGGCAGGTGATCTAGATTATGGCGGCAGTGCTCCAAAATCAATTATCGCATACTGCATAACTCCCTCTCCGCAGAAAGCCGCCCACGGTCCCCTATGTCCTTTTTGACTTCCCTTCAATGCAAGTTCTTTTAGGACAATAGGTTGTTGCAATTGCTTTTTGCCCACTCCTGAGCGGCGCATTACTTGCAAAACACCGCAGCAACGCTGCATCGGCAACGGGCGGCATTCGCCGCCCGCCAGGGCTGCGCGCTGGGGCTGGCTATGAAAACCGCAGGAGTCACCAATAGGAGTCACCAATGTTGCTCAACTCCCTGCCCGTCTGGGCGCAACTGATGGGCGCAGCACCCCGCCCCGGAAGCCGCTCATTCGTCGGCTTCATGCCCTCGATCTCGCATCGGCCGGGCAGCTGCTCTTGCCGGAGGTCCCGCTTGCCGAAGCAGGCGTCCCGGGCCGAAGTGTGCGTTACAACCCAACTGTACGATTTTCATAAGCTCCATTGTCTTCGACAGTTGCGTCAGAGGTGGGCGCATTGTACCAGAATGTCGCCAGATGCAGGCCAGGAGCCAATTTGCGGAGATTGTGCCAGAGAGCCATGCTTCTTTGGGCAATGATCTCGCCTTTCGCTTTTGAGGACGTGTTTCAATCGGCCGACAATTCCAACCGCAACACCAGGACCGCCATCTTTTGAGACAGGCCGGGGCTTGAGCAACCATGAAACGAGCGCACACCTTAGCCCAGTCAACGCAGCAGAATCAGGTCCAGTTGGCCAACGGTCAGGCCTTTCTTCTCAATGGCACAGCAGCCGAGGTGGCTGACTTGCTGGTACGTTTGATGGCCGGTGCCTCGTTCGTGGTCAATGTCAACGTTTTTGCTTCGCCCTTTCCCCAGGACCAGGCGAAAGCTGCGATCGGCACCACGTCGCCCGTCCCACCGCAACCGTGCCGCCTGGAGGACATCCACGAAGCAAAATGCCGTATAGACCTGCTGAGGCTTTTCGTCCTGATGCCCTGGGCCTGGCAGCAAGGTGCCCGGTCGATGCGTACCGTGAAGAAAGAATTGCAGAACGTCCCGAAGATCGGCCCAGATATCCCCGCGAGTCTGTCCGGTTTCAATCTCTGCGTTACGTGCTTGACCCAAATCTTTAAGCAGTTCTTTGGCATGGCGGCAAGCGAACCGTTAGAACTCTTCCTTCGCCACGGCCACGAGAGGCCGAAACCCCCGGACACACGGGCTTACATTGGGCTGACCGAGATCGGCTGGCGAGCCTGGCATTACGCCCGGATAGACCTGGAAAAACGCGATCCCGAATACAAACACTACGCCCACTTGGTGGCCGCAATCCGTCCCGGTCCGGAACGCACAAACGCCTGCTGAGAACGCCGGCGATGACGGCTCCGCCCGTCAGACGTGATTGACGCCGCGCCGACCGCCATGCTATTGCTTGTCGGGCCAGCAGGGATCAACCCCAGCCGCCCATTGCCCCAGTGCCCGACAGCCCGGACATACCCTACCTCGACTACACATCGCTCCGTTTCCCTTCCGACACACTGACCCTTCGCAAGCTCAGGGAAATGGAGCCGGATAAGTTCGATGTTGACCGCTGCCCTCGGGCCGAATCCGCAGGGCCAGGGAAAAGGCCCTCCTTTGAAACCGCTGTAGACATCATGTACAGCGAACGGATTGTGGCCCTGACGGCTTTTGCCGAGGTTCTGGAGTTGCCCCTCGACATCCCTGAATACGGCGATTGTGTTGATGGATTATTGGAGTTGTACCCCAGCTATGGGCTTGCGCCCGGTGCCACGGCCGCCCTTGAATTAATTAAGGGTATTCAGGCCCAGGTGACCGCCCAGGCCAAGGCTTACAGGAAAGAGGCAGAGCCTCCTAGCCGCGCATAGCACTGCGGTCCTCTTGAAGCTGGCCGTTTCTCCCATGCCTGTTCGTTTCGTGTTCGGAACACTTCCAGAAAATTGAAAACACCCTGACGGATTCGATCCAATCGTGGCAGTGATCGCAAAGGAGCCACTGCCATGACCATCAACCGCATCACGCTTGACGACACGCAGCCTATCGCCGCCCTGGAGGCAATCCCGCTCACCGGCCTCATCGTCCGGCACGTTTCCGGCGGCCGGGCGCACGCCACTTTCGGGCTGATTGTCCGCGAGACCTCTGCCGCCGTTCGCTTGGTCTGGCTGTCCTGCCGCCAGGCGAGCGGCGGGCTGCTGGCCGGCACCGTCCTGCCGCTCCTTCCCGCTCCCGCCGAGCTGGCTGGCCGTCACTGCCGCGCCCATTCCGCGGCGAAGCGCCTGCATCCCTCGGGCGAATGGGAATTCACCATCGGCAATGTGGTCTATCGCATCTGGGACGGGTTCGAGCTGTCCTTTCGCGCCGAGCTGCTGGACCCGAGCACCCTGTCGCCCGAACCCGCGGAGCACTATCCCGCGCACCAAAGCCTTCAGCCCAGCCGCAACTGACAATCTCGCCCCCACCTTGTACAGGAGGATTTTTGCATGATTCGTGTCCCCATCCTTCGCCTGCTCGGCCTCGGCGCCGTCGCCGGCGGCGCTGCGCTCCTGGCCTGGTATCGGCGCCTCACGCCGACCCAGCAGGCGCAGGCCGACGGCATCGCTGGGCACTGCGTCCGCGGCCTGTTCGCCCGGCATCTCGGCCGGCTCGCCCGGGTGCCCAGCTACCGCGTGCAGGGTGCCGGCGAAGACACCGGCTCTGTCACCACCCCTTTTCCCCAGTTTCTGAAAGGAGAAACCCAATGGAAGCCTTCGGTGCAGTGATTCTCATGATCATGATCCCCTACGGCATCTGGCGTATCTACCTCCACATTTGCCGTCCCGAAATCATCCTGCGCGAGCGCGAGCTGGAGCTGCGCCGCCGCCAGCAGAGGCTGGACATATTCCGCGCCGGCAGCGGCGTCGCCACCCAGCTGGCTTTGTGGTTTTTCCGCCGTTGAAGCCGAGGGCTGTGGCCGCGGTCTTTGGGTGCCGCGGCCGCCGCGCGGCCTTAACCCTAATCCCCCGAAAGGAGGACCCAAATTATGGACCTGCATCAACAGACGCAGCCCATTGCCGTTGTGCCGGCGATCCCGGCCGGGACGTCCGCCAACGGAGCCGTCCACGTGCCGGAGGCCGCTAAGGCATCCCTGGCCCAGGCCATCGCAAAACACCTCCGGCGGAATCAGCTCGTTCCCTACCCGGATCAGCCCAGGCGATCCTTCCCCGAGGACGCTCTGCGAATATTGGCCGAAGACATGCGCTCGCATGGCCAGTTGACGCCGCTCGTGGTCAACCCGTCCGACCAGCCGGACCTCTTCTTCATCGAAGATGGACATCGGCGCTGGGCAGCCGCCCCGTTCGTCCCGATGGACACGCTTCTGTGCGTGGTCGTGCAGCGGGGCCTGTCCGACACCGGACGTTTCGAGGCTCAGCTTTTGACGAGCATTCAACGTCAGGCGTTGACCTTGAGTGAAGAAGCTCTCGCCTACGCGCGCTTGATCAACGACAAGGGCTGCACGGCCAAGCGGCTGGCGGCCGAGCTGCACGTTTCCGAAACGATGATTTCCAATTCGCGGAACATCCTGGACGTGGCCAGGGACCTCTGGCCCCACATCGACGACGGAACGCTCACGCAGGACCAGGTCCGCAAGCTCGCCAGGCTCAAGGACGACCCCGAGGCGCAGATCGCCAAGGCCCAGGAGTTCATGGCCGGGCGAAAGAACGGCAAGACGCCCAGGCCCAAGGCTGACCAGGCCGCCTGCCTCAAGTGCCAGCTGGGCAAGGTGCGGGTCATCCTCCAGGCCGAGGGCCTCAGCGTGGAGCAAGCGGATGCCGTGCTTACCGAACTGGGGCGCGATCTTAAGAAGCTTCGCGGCAAACCCCTGTCCGTCGTCCAACAGTTTTTCACCACTAAAGCCATCGCCGACGAAGCCAATGCCGCCGTGCAGGAGCTTGGTCGGCCCGTGTCCTGAAAACCGTAACTGTCCACGCCGCCGGAGGGGCGTTCCCCCGGCGGCAATCTCGCCCGTCACCGTTTTACGAGGAATTGCATTATGGACCCTCTCACTATCGGCCTGCTGCTCTTTGGCAAATGGGCAGGCACCCGCATGAGCAAGGCACTCGACCGCTCTACGTGCTCGCGCTGCCGCGCTCGGACCGACAAGTCCATGAACTGCTGCAACCGGCCGGTCTGCGAAACCTGCCTGCGGCACATGGTTTCTCCTCTTGGCGGCGGGCGGGGCCGCTTCACCTGCACTTTCTGCGGACACTCCACCATCGACTAAAGAAAGGTCCGCACATGCGCCACCGCAACCGCCATCTGATGAAAGGCACCGTGTGGCTGGCCGCCAGCCAGCTGTTTGCTTGCGTCCGCCATCACGTCCCCGAGAAAGAGTGGGCCTGTACCCACCGCTCCTTCGGCCGCGTGGTCCGCGCGGCCATTATTGCCCGAAGGCGGAGCGGCCGCCGCCGACCTCCTCCGCCACCGGACATCGACCCGTTTCTCTGTGTCGGCGGATAGGCCGTAGCCGGGGCCTGGCTTTGGGGCCAGGCCCCCTTTTCCGAATGCACGAACCCGAAGGAGGTTTCCCATGCGTTTTACCAAATCCCCCCTGTTCGTAGGGCTGGTAGCCGGGCTGATCACTTTGCTCATCATGCTGGCCCTGCGCTTCGCTGCCGAAAGGAGCGTTCCCGTGCCATCCACACCCGCCAAGGCCGTCGATCACTGGCCGCCCGACAAGGTCCTGCTCGGCCTCACCGAGAACGACCCTTACTCCATCGGAAATTCCCTGGAGCACCTCGGAATTTTTGGCCAGACCGGATCGGGCAAGAGCAGTTCCAGCGGCCGGGCCTTCCTCACCAGCATGATGCAGGCAGGCTACGGCGGCCTTGTGCTGTGTGTCAAAAATTCCGAGCGTGCCTTCATCGAGCGCATCGCCCGGCAGACCGGCCGCCTCCAGGACCTGGTGGTGCTGTCGGCCGACAGCGCACATCGCTTTAATCCCCTGGCCTATGAGGCACGCCGCGGCGGGCCAGGCGGCGGCCAGGCTGAGAACATCGTCCAGTTATGTCGCAACGCTCAGGAAATAGTGAACCGCCAGCACGGCGGCCAGCTCGATTTTTGGGCGCAAAGCTCGCACAAACTTTTGCGGTTTGCTTCGATCGTGCTACTG
>JBGQLF010000067.1:0-14534 GCA_041499985.1 Gemmataceae bacterium | reverse complement strand
GGCCTGATGGCCATGTCCGGCCGCTTGTTCCGGACTCATGTACGCCGGCGTGCCCAGGATGTGCCCCTCCAGAGTCAGCGTGACCTCCGCCTCCGAGCGCAGCGCCAACCCAAAGTCCATTACCAACGGCCGGCCCACCTCCGGCGCGGGTTCACCGTCGGTCTCCCTCTGGTTCCGGCCGTAGTCGAGCATGATGTTGGCTGGTTTGATGTCCCGGTGCACCAGACCCATCCCGTGGGCGTAGTCGAGCGCCTCGGCCACGTCCGCCACCAGGGACGCCGCCTCGCGGAAGGTCAGGCGCCGGATCGCCAACAAGTCCTTTAGCGGCGCCCCCTCGATGAAGTCGGCGACGATGGTCGGCAATCCCTCCAGCATCTGCACCTCGTACACGGTCACAATGCCCGGATGGCGCAATTGTGCCGCCGCCCGCGCCTCGCGGTGGAAACGCTCGAGATCCTCCTTGGAAGCCAGCAAGCTGGCGTGCGGAATCTTGAGGGCAACGATGCGGTCCAGTTCGGTGTCGCGCGCTTTCCAGACCGCCCCGAAGGCGCCTACCCCCACGCGCTCCAGCAGCTGGAACTTGCCTAGGGGACGCATGGTCCCGGCCGTGGTGGTCTGGCGAGCATCGGTCACGCGGAAGGAGCTGCCGCAGGCGGGGCAGAGGACTTCATCGGGGCGCTGGTCTTTGAGCTGGATCGGATTGTGGCAGTGCGGGCAACGCAGCTGCTGCAACGGCAGGGCGAGTTCCAGCGCGGCGAGTATTGGGAAGCGGGCCTGGTAGTCAGCCCGTTGAGGCTGCTCGCCCTGCTGCTGGCGGTAGGCGCTGTCCAGTCGGATCAGCTCGTGCAACAGTGCCTGGCGTTCCGGCTCCGCCGTGCTGCCCAGGTAGTCCTCGATCCGCGGCCGGGAGTCCACTGCGGCGGCGTTTTTCCACGCGGCTTCGAAGCGGTCACAGACCTCGTCCAGGTGGAATAGCTGCTCCGGCGGCAAGGCGGCGCGGCGCGGGTTCGTGGGCTGGCTCATGGCGGAAGCTCCTGTTCCCAGAGGTTGCGAATGATCCACAGTTTGCGATCGACCGTACGCGCGTTGCAACCGAGCTTGGCGGCGATCTCGTCGATGCTGTAACCTTCCATCTTGCACACCGCCACCGTACGCAGCTCGGGTTTGTTCAACAGGGCCAGCAAGCGGCTGCACTCCTCGGCCACCTGAGCCGCAAATTCCGGCGACGGCTCCCGACCCACAATGTGTTCGAGCCCCGCCAGGTTCGCGGAGGAGTCCCGTCCGCCGGGGATCGCGGCTTCGTCGAGCACGGCGCCGCCGCCCCGCTTGCGCCGGTTCTCGTGGCGTGTCAGGGCCAGGGCTTTGCGCGCCGTGATCACGACCAGGAGCCGCCAGAGATCATTGCGGTCCTGGAGCTGCGGAAACTGGCCCCGGGCGGCGCCGCGACAGAAACTGTCGAAGGCACTCAGCGCGACATCTTCCTCATCGGCGGCGCGCCGCGGCGTGCCCTGGAGCTTGCGCCGCGCCAGGGCGACGAGACGCTGGAAGTAGCTCTCCCAAAGTTTCTGTGCCGCGGCCGGCTCGCCCGCCTGGAGCTGGCCAATCCAGGATGAAACCGACCCCTCCGACGCCATCGGCAAGATTCCTCGAAAACCCTTCGGCTAAGGATTTGAAGACCCCAATTGTAGGGGCTGCCTGTCCCGCTGCCAAAGGATTTCTCGTCGATCCCGTGTCACGATTTTTTGTCGCGCTTCCTGTCGTCTTTGACGACGACTTGATCATGTACCCAGTAGAGAGCAACTCAGCCCCATTTCCCGGAGGCGCGCACTCCGGACCCCAGCAGTCTTCCGTGGACGGCTTTGTGGAAGGAGCTTCTCCATGCTGTTTGCCGTTTCCTGGCCTGCTTCGTCGAAAAATGCCACGCCATTCCTCCAGCGTCACGGGTTGGCACGCACGCTCTGCCAGCGCAAGCTGCTGGCCGTCTATCTCCTGGTTGCACTCGGCATTGTGGTCTGGGAGCGGTGCGATCGCGAACCGCATAGTGCCCTGGCCACTACGGTTTTGCAGGGGCATCGGTACGAGGTGCGTGCCGTGGCGTTCTCGCCGGATGGCAAGCTCCTGGCCAGCGGCGGCGGCGAGCCCAACCATCCCGGCGAGGTCAAGCTGTGGGATCGGGCCACGGGTAAGGAACGCGCCACCCTGGGAGGGCACCGCCAACCGGTCTACGCCCTGGCCTTTGCCCCGGATGGCCAAACGCTGGCAACCGGGGGACCGGACGCCGTGGTCAAGCTGTGGGACGTGGTCACGGGGAAGGAACGCGCTACCCTCGAAGGGATAGGCCAAACGGTCTACCGTCTGGCCTTTGCCCCGGATGGCCAAACCTTGGCCATCGGCGGAGACGCGACCGTAATGCTGTGGGACGTCGCTGCCGCCCAAGTGCGCCTTACACTGCCGGGACAGGATCTGGTGGCGTATGCTCCCGATGGCCGGACGGTGGCCGCCAACAATGTCCAGGCTGAGGCGGTGCAGCTGTGGGATGCCCGCGACGGCCAGGTCCGGGCCACGTTACCGGAGTACAGCGCACGGGCCTTGTGTCTGGCCTACGCTCCCGATAGCCGGTCGTTGGCCGCGGGGTATCATCGCGACGGTGTCGTGCAGCTGTGGGATCTGAACCGGCAGCGGGTGCGCTGGATGCAGCGCGGCCATGCCGAAGCGGTCAACACGGTGGCGTTTGCCCCGGATGGGCAGACGCTGGCCACGGGCAGCAACGACCAGACCGTGAAGTTATGGGACGTGGCCACGGGGCGAGAGTTGGCCGCCTTGGAAGGCCATCGCGGCGGCGTGACTGCGGCGGCGTTTGCCCCCGATGGCCAATGGCTGGTCACGGCGAGCTATGACAAGACGGTGCGGCTGTGGGATCTGCAAGCGGGCCGCAAGTAACGCTGCTCACTGCTGCGGTCGTGCCAACACAGCGACGACAACGCGGGCGGCACCGGCCTCGCGCAGCGCACGGGCGGCTTCGTCCGCCGTACTCCCCGTCGTCATCACATCATCCACTAGCAGAACCGTCTTGCCGCGCAGCGCCGCGCACGGCCGGACGCGAAAGGCCTGTTGAACATTCTTCCGTCGCGCCGTCGCGCTCTTGGGCTGCCGCGCTGTATGACGGATGCGGCGAAGCCACCGCGGCTTGCAAGGCAGGTCCAGGCGAGCCGCCAGGGCCCGGGCCAAGGCTTCGCTCTGGTTGTAACCGCGTTGCCAGCGCCGCCACCAGTGCAACGGTACCGGCACCACCACGTCGGCCCCCAGCTCGCGCAGTCGCGCTTCGGCATGCTCGGCCCAGAAGGCGCCGAGCAGCTCGGCGAGTCCTTCCCCAGTCGCGTGCTTCAACCGCAAGATGACCTCGCGGAGCAGGCTGTCATCGTCATATACGCCCAGCCGTAGCGCCCGTTCGAAACGAAACCGGTGCGCCCGGCAACTGGGACAGCCATTCTCCAAAGCCACATACGGTCCAACCGTCGCCGCACAATACGGGCAGGCGCAGTACGGATCGGCGCTCAAGGCATCCCGGCAGGGCATGCAGAGGGCCAGCTGGTCTGGGAGCAGCGCTCGACCACAGACACCGCAGATGTTCGGATAGAGCAAGTGCAGCAAGCCCTGCCCCAGCTCGCGCCCGGCGGCGCGGAGATGATTCAGCCATAATGCAGTCATCGGCGTTACCGCTTCTGGACGCTCCACTCCATAAGATCCCAAGGCGGAGTATATCCCTGCTCGTGCTCTTGTGAAACTCGCTTCTTGAGACCTGCGCCGCTTGCCATTACCATGTGCAAACCTGGATGTCCTGCCCGGCCGAGTGCCGTGACGTTCGCCTGGCGTTTTCTCTCGAGGAACTCTCCCATGTACTACCGTGGCTTTCTTGGTGTATACCTCCTCCTCTGGGTCGCGGTGCCCGGCTGGTCGCAGACACCATCTGCCGCCGCGCCCAAGCCAGACTTGCCCAAAGTCGTGCTCATCGGCGATTCCATTCGCCTGGGCTACGCGCCGCTCGTGGCCCAACGGCTGGCGGGCAAAGCGGTGGTCATCAGCCCGGCTGCCAACGGCGGGGACAGCGCCAACGTACTCAAGAACCTGGACGACTGGCTCGTTCGCGAGAAACCAGCGCTTGTCCATCTGAATTGTGGCCTCCATGATCTGAAGCTGTCCAAGAAAACCAACCAGCATCAGGTGGAGCTGGCCCAGTACGAGAGCAACCTGAAACAAATCGTCGCTCGCATCCAGAAGGAAACCTCGGCCGTACTGGTGTTCGCCAATACGACACCGATCCTCGACGAACGGCACGCACAACGCCGTGCGGACTTCGACCGCACCGAAGCCGACGTGCGGCGCTACAACGCCGTTGCCGAGCGGGCTCTGCGCGACGCCGGGATACCGATCCACGACCTGCACGGGATCGTCGAGCAGGCCGGTCCAGAGAAACTCCTCGGCACCGACGGGACACATTACACCTCCGCTGGCTACGACCGTCTGGCCGAAGCTGTGGCTGATTGCGTGCTGCGCCAGCTGACCGTCGTCCGTTACCGCTCCGGGCCCGCGCCGGCTTCCGGTCCCCAAGCCGCGGCTACCTACTTCAAGACCCAGCGCGAGCGGGACACTCTCGTGCCGGCGGCCTACAAGGACCAGGCGGTGGGCCAATTGCGTCTCCCCGAGAGCGCCACCGCCTGGAAAGAGCAGCGCCCCCAGGTTCTTCAGACGGTACTGCGGTCGTTGGGCGATCTACCGCCACGGCCTTCACCCCAGCGCGTCCGGCTCGTCTCGCGGGAGCTGCGTCGGGATTATACGCTCGAAAAAGTCGCTATCGACAACGGTGTGGAGGGCGAAGTTACTGCGCTCCTGCTGCTTCCCCTGAAGCGGCCGGAGCCGGCACCGGCCATTCTCTGGCTGCACTCCTCCACTCCCGACAAGACGCAAATCATCATCCCCAACACCAACGGGGGCAGCGAACCGCTGGGCGAAACATTCGTGCGCGCCGGCTACGTGGTGCTGGCTCCGGACGCGTACTGGCATGGGGACCGTGTCGGCACCGGGCCGGCCGGCGCCGCGGAAACCCAGCGCGGCGAGCAGGAGAGCCTCTTCAAATGGAACCTATGGCTGGGCCGCACCCTTTGGGGCATGTTCGTGCGCGACGACCAGATCGCGCTCGATTACCTGTGCGGCCGTCCGGAGGTGGACAAGACCCGCATCGGCGCCACCGGCATGAGCATGGGCAGCACGCGTGCCTGGTGGCTAACAGCTGTCGATGAGCGCATCACCGCCACGGTCGGTGTCGCTTGCCTGACGCGCTACCAGAACCTCATTGCGCATGGCCAACTGGCCCAGCACGGGGTTTATTACTTCGTCAACGGTTTGCTGAAGCATTTCGATACCGAAGGCGTCCTGGCGCTGATAGCGCCGCGGCCATACCTGGCGCTCACGGGCGAGCTCGATGCGGGATCACCGGCCGACGGCATCAGGATCCTGCAAGAGAAAGTGGGTCGGGTTTATGCGGTGCTGGGAGCCACGGAGCGCTTTCAGAGCGTGCTGTATCCGGAGGTGGGGCACAGCTACACGCCGCAGATGCGCGAGGCCATGCTCGCCTGGTTCGCGCGCTGGCTCAAGCCGGAGGCGGGGAAATGACGGACTCTCGGCTTCAGCGCCAAGGAGTCCAGAGGCATAGTCGCTTCCCGGCCCCCTTATTCGCCGGTCCACGTGGGGCGGCGCTTTTGCAGAAAGGCGCCCATTCCTTCCTGGGCATCGCGGCACAAGGCGTTTTCGGTCATCACGTCGGTGGCGCGCTCGTAAGCAGTAGCCTCGTCGAGGGCCAGCTGGTCGTAGAAGGCAGCCTTGCCCAGCCGAATGGTGAGCGGACTCGACGCCAGGATCGCCTCCACGTATTCGCGCACGGCGCCATCGAGTTCCTGTACGGGCACGACCCGGTTGACCAAGCCCAACTCCAGCGCTCGTTGGGCCGTGATCGGTTTACCGGTCAGCAACATTTCCAGAGCGGCTTTGGGAGGAATAGCCCGCACGAGCGGCACCATTGGCGTGGTACAGAACAGGCCAATTCTGACACCGGGCGTGGCGAACAGCGCCCCCTCGGCAGCCACAGCCAGGTCGCAGGCAGCGACCAGCTGGCAGCCCGCGGCGGTCGCTGTCCCGTGGACGCGCGCAATCACCGGCTGCGGCAACCGGCACAGCTGTTGCATGACCTGAGAGGACGCCATAAACAGATCGCGATAGGCCGACTCGGCACAACCAACCATTTCACCCAGGTCGTGGCCGGAGCAGAAAACCGGCCCTTGAGCCGCCAGCACCAGCACGCGCGCCGTGGCATCGGCGGCAATCCGGGTCAGAACCTCTTGCAATTGCCCCAGCAGTTCGCGGGACAGCGCATTGCGTTTCTCCGGCCGGTTCAGCGTGAGGTGGACGACTCCCCCCGCAGCTTCACACAACAGCCCTGGCGTAGCAGTCCGTGTTGCGGTATCCATCGGATTTCCTGCCTCTCCAATAATGCTCAATAGAACCCAGCCACCTGAGAGTGACAAGCCGTCGCAGCGTTTCCCGGAGCGCTTTCGTTCTTCCCGACCCTGCGACTATTGTATCGAGGAGAGAATTGCCTGGTGGAATTGCTCCTGGACTGAGTAGGAGATATAATCCCAGAACAGTTACAACCTGACCGTTTCGGAGGTCGGCCCCATGAGATCGGAGGATATCTATCGCGTCTTGCGACAACAGCCGTTTCGGCCGTTCCGCCTGCACCTCTCTAATGGCAGAACGTACGACGTTCGGCACCCGGACCTCGTCCTTGTCGGGCAAACGACGATGATCGTCGGCGTTCCCGTACCGAACATGTCCTACCCTATCTACGACGACTATGCCGTCGTCACACTGCTTCATATCAATGACCTGGAGCTTCTGCCCTCGCCTCCTCCCACGACGAACGGTCCCGGTTCCTGAGACTCCCTTCCGGCTGTGCCTGGCTGATTTCCTGCCACCACCTGAGCACACGAACTCGGTTCCAGACAACGCAAAGGGCGTGGCCCTCTGCCGAAGTGTCTTGCGGATCGGCTGCCTCTGGGTGTTCGGCGTCCGGAAGGCGAAGGACTTGCCCAGCATGAGCAACCTCCTGAGGAGTAAATAGGCAGCCGACCTGTGGATCAGCCGCACAAGGGGATGGCTGTCACGAAGGGGTGTGAAAGCCGGTGTCCGGTTTCGTTACTCGGGATGACCTCTTCACCGGACTCCGTCCAAGCTAGGGCCGGGCGGGTATTCTTCAGTGCCCCATAGCTCGTTGTTCTGCTCTACTGGATAACTGCCCAAATCGCGGGGAAGGCCATCACGGTTCGTCAAGATTTTTCCGCGCCCAGGTTCGGACCTGAGGCGGGCCAGAAGGCTCACGGAATCAGCAACATCCCACTCTGCGGAGGTCGGCCACTCAGAAGAAGGGTCCCTTGGTACTCCACCAGAAACTGGCTCCCCAGGTGAATGAAAGGTGGGGCGTCCGTCAGCTCATCACGGGGGAGTAAAGCCAACAGGGAGAATTCCCGCAAGGAAGGAAGCGGCGCTTCGATCGGCAACCACATGGTCACCCGCGCCAGACTGGAAGGGATTCCGAACCAGGTCGGGAGCAACCCGCCCCAGCCTGGGCCGGGAGGGGAAAGCTGCAAATCGAGGAGACGGGCGATGCCTGCCGGGATTACAGAGAAAGGGAGATCGGGCGCCAGCAACCAGTCGGAGCGATTCCTCCAGGTCTTCCCGGGAGCGCTACTCCGCACGGTCCACCAAGCTTCACCGTAGTAGTGGACGGATGCCTCGGGAAACGGGAGTGCCAAAGCGCGCAGAAGCGTCGTCGTTGACATGGCCACTGCCCCGTTCACCCGCGTTGGTCCGAGGCCGTCTCCGCTCTGCGCTGGACAAGGGGGACGAGAGCAAGGGATTCACGGGGCGGGCAAGCGGGCTGCCGGAGTGCCGCGTCCAAGGCTTCGGCGTGAGTATTCCCGGCCCCCCAAACGCGACGCTGATGCACCGCTACAACGCGCCCGCCATAGCAATCCTGCACTCCGGGATCCTTCAGGCCCCACTCGTAGTCCGCTTGGAGTCGGAGCTCGGACTCACTCATGGCGACGATGTGGGCCACGCGTCGCTCCAGCGTGGCGGGGTCGCTTGCAGGATCGGCGAGTCTGGCCGCGTAATCCCGCAACAGCTTGTCAAGCTCCGGGGTAGACATCGTTCTCCCTCCTCGCGCCGGACCGGTTGCTCGGGTTTCCCCAAACACGCGTGAACCGCGCATGCGCCTTGGCTTGCTCGATGCCCATTCCTTCGACACCGAACGCCCATTCTATCAGAAACGACGGCGGGTCGAGCATGGATCCACGAAGAACACGAAGCATCACGAAGATGGAGCAAAAACTGTCGTCGAATCCCTTGACGGCAGCCCCGGTCCATAGGACAAAGAGAGCGCCTTACGGCGTCATTGGACCCACGGCCTGATTTCGCGAAGGAGGACTTCCATGAACTGGTTGAAGACTTCGGTCCTTGCCTTGCTGGCAAGCGGGTTGATCACGGCTTCCGCCCTGCGCGCGGACACGCCCCCGGTGCAACAGGAGAAGTTGTTCGAGAAGGAAGGCAAGGTCAAGATGGGCTATCTGCTCTTCTTGCCCCAGACGTATGACAAGACGGATCAGAAGTGGCCCCTGATCCTGTTTCTACACGGAGGCGGCGAAACGGGGACGGAGTTGGCGAAGGTCAAGATCCATGGCCCACCGAAGATCGTCGAGACGAAGAAGGACTTTCCCTTCATCGTGGTATCGCCGCAAAGTCCCGGTCGAGGCTGGAGTGCCGAGTCGCTGGGCGCCTTGCTGGACGAAGTCGTCTCCAAGTACAAAGTGGATCAGAGCCGTATTTATCTGACCGGCCTGAGCATGGGCGGCGGCGGCACCTGGGCGTTAGCTGCCGCCGCTCCCGAGCGGTTCGCCGCCATCGTGCCGATCTGTGGCCGCGGCAATCCGGCGAATGTGCAACGTCTCAAGAACCTGCCGATCTGGGTCTTCCACGGAGCCAAGGACAAGACCGTTCCCCTCACCCTTTCGGAAACCATGGTCAACGCCTTGAAAGAGGCCGGCGCCAAAGAGGTGAAGTTCACGGTCTATCCCGAAGCCGGCCACGACTCCTGGACCGTAACGTACAACAATCCGGAGCTATATACGTGGCTTCTGGAGCACAAGAACGCGGACCCGCGGTAGACGGGTACTGGGAAGGCCCAGGAGCCAGGACAGGCCACAACCCGGCTTCGCCCAGGAGCCGGGTTGGCTCGTTTCAGGAGATACCCCGGCAGGGCGCCTGCGGTACAATGTCCTTGGATTCTGAAGACCATAAGTCCCCCTGGCCGAAGGAGGCCGGCATGCCTTCTCCCTTTCCCGGAATGAATCCCTACCTGGAACAAGATGACACCTGGCAAGACTTTCACCAAAGTTTCCTCACTCATGCTCAGGAAGCGCTGAACGGCCAAGTGGGGCCGAACTACCTGGTGAAGATCGAAGTCCGGTTCCTCCTCAACGAGCTGTCGGCGGAAGAACGCCGCTTGTTTTGCCGAGCAGACGTCGTCGTGACGGCTTCCCCAGGTACCGGTTCCTCTGCCACGGCCGTGGCCGCCCTCGCTGCACCCGTCCAGTTGCAGTTGCCCGCGGTGGAAGTCGAGCGGCACGCATCCCTGGAGATTCGCGACCGGCGCAACCGTCGCGTCATCACGGTCCTGGAACTCCTCAGCCCGTCGAACAAAATGCCGGGTTCCGACCGGGAGGATTATCTGGCGAAGCGGCGGCAGGTGCTGGCCGGCCACACCCACCTGGTCGAGATCGATCTACGCCGCGGGGGAATACGCCCGAACCTGCCCGAATTGCCGTCGTGCGATTATTACGTCCTGATCAGCCGCTATGAGCAGCGCCCGCGGCTTGGTTTCTGGCCCATCCATCTGCGCGAGCGCTTGCCGCTGGTGCCCATTCCGCTGGCAGCCCCGGACCCGGACGTGCTGCTGGACCTCCAGGCCTTGCTCCATCACACCTATGACGCGGCCGGCTATGGCAAGTACATCTACTTCGAGACGCCGGAACCGCCTCTGGCCGCGGAAGACGAGGCTTGGGCGCGGCGGCTCATGCCGTCGCCCTCCGGAGACCGCGGGTAGCTTCGGATGCCCGGTAGGTTCAGGAATTCGGTCTCACCGGACACCGGGGCGGGAGGCGAGCTTGATGGGCACCATGCCCGCTGGGATCAGTTTGCGCCATTGCTCGATGCTTTGCCGCCGCTGCTCGACTGTCCCTTGCGGGTCATACCGGATCTGCTTCGCGAGCTCGGGTACCAGGTTCGCCAGGTGCCAGAACGCCAGATCCCGGACCGGCAGGTTTTCATGGTCCAGGTAGCCGATCAGGGTCTGGTAAGACTCCGCCCGCTCCAGGTCTTCCTTGGGAAGGAAGTCCAGCAGGCGCACCAGGAGATTGGCCTTCTCCTTCGAGGAGTATCTCCGCTGAAGCAGGCGTTCCAGTTCCGCAGGGTGATCCCTATTCCAGCTCATCCACGTCCGCAGGGCTTCCCGCGTCGCGCCCCGCACCTCGGAATGCCGGGCATCGTCCAGGAATTCGACCAGGCCCTGCACCTCGTCCAGGGCCGCCAGAAAGAGCACGCCCAGCACCCGGCGCGTGGAGTCCTCGCGTTTGGGATCGCCCGTTGGATCGCGAACCCACGTCAGGATCTTGTCCACCACCTCCACCGAATTGGCCAACTGATTGCTCCAGTCGAGGAGGCTCAGCAGGACGTCCGCCACGGCTTTCGCCTCGCGGTCCGGCGGTTTCGTCCACCAATCCGGTAACTGCGGTAGTTTCTCAGGAGGGAAGAGTGTGGCTGCCAAACTCGACCAGCTCAGGCGCGACCGGTCCGGCAAGTCCAACGGTTGGCTCGGTGTCCGCACCAGGACACGTCCCTTCGTAAATAACCCGAGAGAGATCGACGATATCCGGCGGCCAGCGTCGCTCGCTGCCTGTGGCCACAGCTCAGCGCAGACTTCGCTGCCTGACTCGGGGAGGGTCAGGTCCCAGACCTCGCGGAGGAATTTCAGCCGGATGCGCGCCGAGCCACTGGGCTTGCGCTGGACGAGATGAACGCGGCCACGCTCGAGGGTGAGATCGAGATCCACGCCGGACTCGGGTAGGTTAAGCGTCACCACGCTCTCCAGCACGGGGGGGAAGCCGGAGAACTCCGGTACGTTGCCCCACAGCGTCAGGAACACACCGCTCTCTTGGGCGATGACGCTACGGCAACCGGGCAAGCTGACCAGCGTGTGCCCTGTCGAGACTTGGCCCTCCGGCCGTAGAGTTGTCCAGGGATACGCCTCGCCCCGCCGCTGGAGCAGCACGCTGGGCCACGACTTCTCCAACGCGACGTAACGGCCGACCTCTCGCACCTCCGTGTTGAGGGCGTCTTTCGCCGCATCGGCGCCGCGGGACGGCGGATTGACCGGCTTGGCGTCAGACGCGGACAGAATCGACTTTTCGCTGCGCTCTGGGCCTGACTCGGACGGCTTCGCGGAATTTGAAGAAGGGGGTTTGACTGGCGGTTCGGTCTTGGGCGAGTTCTGAACGATGTCCGGCGAGCTGCTTGCCGGCGTCCGATCGTTCCTGGGCCAGAGCCACACCACCCCAAGAACGAGGACACTGGCCGCGACGACCCCCGCTCCGATGCCGATCCACAGAGGACGTGGTGCCAGAGCCGGCCGGTCAGCGGCCACGCTCAGGTCGAGTTCGCACACCGTCAGAGTGGGGCCAGTGTAGCCCAGCTGAATCCGGTCCCCGACACGCAATGGCATCGGCTTTTCGATCGCACGGTCGTTGAGCAAGGTCCCGTTGCTGGAATTGGTATCGGCGAGCATGGCCCCATCAGCGGCGAGGTCGATCCGGGCATGATGTGAGGAGACCGAGCGGTTGGCTTCGCCGCCCAGGGCAAGTTCACAGGATGTATCGCGGCCGATACGGATAACGGGGCCGGCATGCTCGAATGTGGTCGAGCCGTCCGGGGGCGTCGCGATCTGGAGGCGAAGCTTCATGACAGAACTCGCAGCAGGAAACGTTGCTCACCCAGCTGGAAATGGCAGCCGGTCCCGAGCGGCAGCTGGTCGATGCGCAGCCACACGCCGTTGAGCGACTTGTGGTTCTCGATGTGCCATTGGCCCTTGGCATCGCGGTACAGGCGCGCGTGGCGGGGGTTGACCAGCAAGTCGTCGGGGCGGGCGATTGGGCAAGCTTTGGGATCGCGGCCGATCCAGTATTCCGGCAGTGTGAGGGGAAAGCGCGGCCCCGGACCGGCCGCGGTCAGTTCCACCAGCGACGGCACCAGCGAACGGACCGAGCCTTCTTGCCAGCTGCGGGTCGCCTGCCTCGGTGTGGCGGCGCTCTCCTCGGGTGGCGCACTTCCGGGGACCTCGAGCCGGTAGTGGCCCAGGCCGATGTTCAGCTCGTCCTGATGGCGGAGGATGGTGCTGCCGACGCGGACGAAGGTGCCGTTGGTGCTCTGCAAGTCGGTGAGGAACCAGCGGAAACCGTCCGGGATCCGGTGCCGAGTGAGCTCCGCGTGCCGCCCAGACATCATCCCATCGTAAGGGATGCGGATGTCCCCCTCGTCGCGGCCGATCACGCACCGGTCGCCGCGCAACCGGACCCATTCGCCGTCATGCCGGCCGTCATCGAGGATGCAAAGTTTGGTCAACGGCGGTCGTTGCAGCGGCCGATAAGCTTGCGTTTCCGGCTCCACGGTGGCCGGTTCCGCGGCCAGTTGTCTTTTCGCGGGCGCCTTGCCCGCCAATCGAGCCCGGCGGACCTCGAGGGCTTGGCGGATCTCGTCGTCCGTTTCCAGGCGGGTCATTTCACGCGGTTCCGGAGAACGATTCCCGGGCGGCGGCTTGGCGGCGTTTCCCGACATCGGCGACTCCTTGAAACGGTGGTTCGACAACGCGGACACGCTCTCATCCCTACCTGCTGGCGGGACGGATGCGGCTGACTTCATTGGCCAAGGCCCGGTGCAGTGCGGTGTAATGCCGTTGGCACCCGTCTGTGGCGGGAGCGAAGCGCACGCCCTTTTTCGTCATGTAGTCCACGAGCTCGGCCACGGTTTTGCCTTGGGGCGGGAGCAAGTAAAAGGCGGCATCTGGTTCCTCGAGCGCAACGAGGGCATGGTCCAGATCCCGGAGAAAAACCTTCGCTTTCACGTAAGGGTTAGGGTCCGTCACTGTTGGCGCCAGGCGGGTCAGCTTGTCCTGGAGCGCCGTGACCCGGCGCTCGAGAGCGACCAGGAGGGGCTTGTCCAGCCCGGACTCACGGCGCGCCTGTTCGCGGACCTCGGACGTCATCCGGTCGATCGGTTCGCGCTCGCTACTGAATGCCGCGTCGTTCAGCAGCAAGGGCCAGCGCAGTTGGTCGCTTTTCAACAGGCCGATGTTGCCGCTGCCTTTGCCGGAGGTGATGTGGATGTATTTCAGGCACTCGGGTTCGATGGGCCAGGACGTACCGGAGGCCAACTCGGTGGGGCGCTTCTGTAAGTAGCCCAGGAGATCGTTGAGTGATTTCGCCTCCCAGATTTCCGTCTGCGGCGGATCGTTGAGGCTACGCTCGACCTGGATGTTCCGGATGAGTTGGCGATACTTCTCCGTGGCTTCGGTCCGGAATTCGAGTTCCCACTGGAAGTGCTCCACCTCTTTCTTCCGGTTCACGAGCTTGGCCTCTCGCACTTGCTCGCGCCGTAAGCGTGCCTCCTGCTCCATGACCATGAACTCCCCCTGGCTGCGGATCACGTCGGCCCCGCCGTGCAGGTAGCCCGCATAGGGGTTGGAAGTGTACCCCAAGTGCGCGGAAGGCACACGCGGGGCAATGATCCGATAGGGGTCGGTGACCGTGCTTTGGGCGGAAGCCCCCGGCGCCACTGCGAGGAAACTTCCACAGACTAACGCGGGCACGGCCACGGACAGTCGCGGAGCAAACGGGTGCATAGCACGAACCTCCTGAGATAGGCGGAAGATGACTTCGATGGTTCAGCGCGGCTACTTGCGCTTCAGGTCCGCGGTCCCCCTCGTCGGCAGGCCTGTCGCTTCTGTTCCGTGATACATCAGGTAGATTTTGCCCTCCTTGATATCGCCCTTGAATTCTTGCTCGAAGTTTTCCTTCTTCTGGGACCGAAAATTGATCTTATCCTTTTCGACTTGGCCGTCAACGTCATAGATCCGGCCATCCCTGAACTTGATCTCACCGGCGAACTGTCTGCCCGCGCGGCCCGTGATCTTTAGTTCCCAATTCTGCGGTCCAGAGCCTTGGGGGTAGCGAGTCCCCTCCCACACGGCCCCCTTGCGGAGCAGATCCTCCTTAGTTTTGGGTTTTTCAGGTGCCTTTGGCTTGACGTCGGTGGGCTTGGGGTCGCCTTTGCCTGGATCGGCCTGGTTTCCTTTCGGGGCGATCGGGGGGGGCGGG
>JBGQLF010000066.1:0-14545 GCA_041499985.1 Gemmataceae bacterium | reverse complement strand
GCGCATCTTGGCCGTGGACATCTCGGCCAAGTGAACAAGTGACGCCTGTGCAAGACCTCATTGCCAATTCCTATGTACAATAGCGCTTGTGCAAAACCTCGTGGCCAATTGTTGTGCAAAAGGTTATGTCCGGTAACAGTGACGCTTGCGGCTACGGGCTCCGCGCCACCCATCGATCGGACCACCGTGAGTGTCTTTCTTGCCGGATTCATTTGGCTCTAAAGAAAAATGCCCAAAGCGACGCCGAAGGGGACAGGGAAAATGAAAAAAGGCGCCGATTTTCCCCAGTTCGCCAAAAAACCGTTGGCTTTCGCGAGCCAACGGCTCTACAATCGCGGCCACGTTTTGACTTCCCCTATGCGGCTGAGGTGTGTGGTTCATGTCGTCCGAAGGTTCCGTCACGGGCTGGCTCGGCCGGCTCCGGACGGGTGATCCGGTAGCGGCGCAGCAACTCTGGGAGCGCTACTTCTCGCGCCTCGTTCAGCTGGCCCGCCAGAGAATTCAGGGAGCCGCCGGCCGCGCCGCCGATGAAGAGGATGTGGCCCTGAGCGCCTTCGATAGCTTCTGCCGCGGCGTCGAGCAGGGCCGCTGGCCGCAGTTGCAGGATCGGGACAACCTGTGGCGAATCCTGGTGGTCATCACCGCCCGCAAGGCGAAGCATCTGCTACGCGATGAACGCCGGCAGAAGCGCGGCCGCGCCGCAACCCCACACTCCCCGGCAGAGGACGATACCGCGGCCGTGGACCTCGACCTACTGCTGAGCCGGGAACCCAGCCCCGCCTTCGCCGCCGAGGTAGCCGACGAGTGCCGGCGGCTGCTCCATAGCCTCGGCGATCCGGAACTGGAAGCCGTCGCGCTGTGGAAGATGGAAGGCTACACCGTCGACGAGATCGCCCAGAAGCTCGAGTGCGTTCCCCGTTCGGTCAAGCGCAAGCTGCGCCTGATTCGCGGCCGTTGGGAGAAGGAGATCGCTCATGAGTGACTTGTCCCTTCCGGACAGCGACTCGTTGCCCTGGTCCCTGGCCCGGCACGTCGATCAGGTGTGCGACCAATTCGAGCTCGCTTGGAGGGAGAATTCTCGACCCCGGATCGAAGATTTTCTTGGCGATGCGTCCGAGCCGGAGCGCTCGGCGTTAGTGCGGGAATTGATCTGTTTAGAGGTGCACTTCCGCCGTGCGCGGGGCGAAGACTGCTGCTCGGCGGAATACGAGGCCCGCTTCCCGACCCTGGATCGGACCTGGCTCGCCAGTGCCCTCGCTGTACCTGCGCCGCCCGCCACCGACTCCTGCCGAACTCCAGCCGAGCGCCCGCCCAAGGAACCGGTCGAGGCGGCGGGGACGGCTTCACCGGTGCGGCGGCTGCGTTGTCCGCACTGCCACAATCCGCTCCAGTTGGCCGATCACTCCGCCGATGAGGTGCTCTGTCCCGGCTGCGGCAACTCCTTCCGAGTGCGTGAGGCGCGCTCGACCACGACGACGGCACCTATGCGTCCGTTGGGCAAGTTTGAGCTGCTGGAGCGCGTGGGGCTGGGCGGCTTCGGGGCGGTCTGGAAAGCGCGGGACACGGAGTTGGATCGCGTGGTGGCGCTGAAGATCCCCCATGCCGGGCTGCTGGCTTCTCCGGAGGATCTCGAGCGGTTCCACCGCGAAGCGCGGGCGGCAGCGCAGTTGCGCCACCCGGGTATTGTAACGGTACACGAGGTGGTGACGCTGGACGGGCTGCCGGCGCTGGTGTCGGACTTCGTCGAGGGGGTGCCGCTGAAGGAGCTGCTCCAGACGCGGCGCTTGACGTTTCGTGAAACGGCTAGCCTGGTCGCTGATGTGGCCGAGGCGCTGGAGTACGCGCACAACCTGGGGCTGGTGCATCGCGACATCAAGCCGGCTAATATCATGCTCGACTACGGTTGCTCGCGGGGAGAGCCTGCCGGCGAAACGGCGCCGGCCGCGCTGGGCGTGGGCAAGCCGTTGATCATGGACTTTGGGCTGGCGCTGCGTGTGGAAGCGGAGGTGACGCTGACGCAAGAAGGAAACATCTTGGGGACGCCGGCGTACATGAGTCCGGAGCAGGCGGCGGGCCATGGGCACTAGGCGGACCGGCGCAGCGATGTCTACAGCCTGGGCGTGGTGCTTTACGAACTCTTGACCGGCGAGATGCCCTTCCGCGGCTCCAAGAAGATGCTGCTCTTACAAGTGCTGCACGAGGAGCCGCGGTCGCCGCGCAAGCTCAACAATCACATCCCGCGCGACCTGGAAACCATCTGCCTGAAGGCGATGGCCAAGGCCCCTAGTCGGCGCTACGCCAGCGCCCGCGCCCTGGCGGACGAGCTGCGGCGCTGGCAGAACGGGGAGCCGATCCAGGCACGGCCTGTGAGCTCGTCGGAGCGCTTCGGGCGTTGGTGCCGGCGCAATCCGGGGCTGGCGACGCTCAGCGCAGTGCTCCTCTTGGTGCTGACCGTCACGGCCGTCGGCGGCGTCATCATGTCGCTGCGCCTGAACGACGCGCTCGGTCAAGAGAAGGATGACCGCGACAGGGCGTGGGACGCCGAAAGGGACGGTAAGCACAAGCTGTTCGCGTCCTACGTGTCGGAGGTGAATGCCAACCGCTTCAGCCGCCGCCTGGGGCAGCGCTTCGGCAGCCTGGAGGTGATCCGGAAGGCCAAAGCACTGCTCCCCGAACTCGGTCTCGCCGGCGAAGAAGAGGAGCAACGCCGGCAGCAGCTGCGGAACCTGGCCATCGCTTGCTTGACCCTGCCGGACGTGCGCCTTGTCCGGGAGTGGGAGGGGTGGCCACAAGGAAGCACGGGCATTTCAGTCGATGACCGGATGGAGCGGTACGCGCGGTCCGACCAGCAGGGCAATATCAGTGTCCGCCGTATCGCTGACGACCGGGAAGTTTACCGCCTGGCTGGCGATGGTAAGGATGGCGGGTTCCTTCTGGCTGAGAGCGGACTTCTGGTGCGAGCACGCTCCGACTACCGCATCGAAGGGTGGAAACTTGGCGCGGACCGACCAGCGTGGACGATTTCGGAGACTGGCCCGTTGGGGAGCTTTTGGCTGAGGCACGATGAGCGCATGCTCGTGGTGGCGCGGTTGGACGGCAGCCTATGGCTGTATCTTCTGCCCGAAGGCGGCTTGCTGCGCCAGTTGCGCGGGCCGGCGACTGAGGGCGATACATACATCGCAGCCCGATTCTCCCCGGATGGAAACCTGCTCACGGTGAACGCAGGCAAGTACGGCGGATCGTTACGCCGCATTGTCTTTGTTTACGATCTACGAACGCACCAGCCGCCGGTCGAGCTAGAGCACCCGACTTCGGTAGCGATGGCTGCCTGGTACCCGGACAACCGAACGATCGCGGTCGCCCTTGTTAGCAATGGTGAGATCTACTTCTGGGACGTTCCGACCGGCCAGAAACTGCAAGTGATTACCTCCCATAAAGAAGGTGACCCTAGGCTCGGTATCAACCACAGGGGAGACCTCTTCACCAGCGCTTCGGGCTGGGGGTGGGGTGTCAAGGTTTGGCACGCCCAGACGGGAGCGCTCCTGCTTACGGTTCCTCCCGATAGGAAGTGTGATTTCCGGCAGACCACGCCGGACGGCCGATCGTTTAACTGCACAATCATCGATTCAAAGCTCCGTTTAGAGGAGTGCGTTCCAGGGGATGCCCATCGCACTCTCGTCCGTGACCTGCGGGCAGAAAAGGGCAAGGAGTACTTCATCCCGTCCCTGCATCCCAATGGCCGGCTACTCGCCGTTGGCATGGAGTCCGGCGTGGGGCTGTGGGACCTCCCCAGCGGCCGCGAGGTGGCTTTTCTCCAAATTGGCGAAACGAGAACGGTGGCGTTCGAGCCGTCGGGAGACCTGCTAACCTATGGTGAGGCTGGTCTACTGCGCTGGCCCGCACGGACCGATTCCTCAGAGTCTGGCCGACTTCACCTTGGACCTCCGCAACGGCTCCTCGACGTAGAGTCGTGGGACAGGCGGATTGCCCTGAGCCCCGATGGGCGCATGCTGGCCGCAGCGACGGCAACCGGCGCTGCGGTCTTTCATGTGGATCATCCCCAACGGGCGGTCTCGCTTGGCCCGCATGCCGACGCTCGCACAATCGCCGTCAGTCCGGATCGGCGATGGGTGGCCACGGGCGCTCATCATTATGGGGGCGGGGTTAAAGTCTGGGAGGTGAGCACGGGCAGCCAGGTCAAAGACTTCCCGGACACCCAGCTCAACTACGCCGTTGGTTTCACCTCAGACGGGAAATGGTTGATTATCCAATCCCACTGGTTCGAGGTCGGCTCGTGGCGCGAGGGGGCAGGGGTCAAGGGCTGGGCGCTTGGGGCCAGCTCCCCGGAGGGTAGCCTACTAGCCATAGGAACTGGTGGCGAAGGCGTCCGGCTGTTCGACCGTGCTCGAGACCGGCAACTGGTGGAGCTGATCACAGCCGACCAGGGCCGCCTCCATAACCTGACTTTCAACGCCGACGCCACGCAACTGATTGGCACCGATCACGACAACTTAACGATTCACGTCTGGGACCTGCGCCGCCTGCGCCGCGCGTTGGCAGAACTGGGCCTCGACTGGGACGCGAAGCCTTACCCGCCAGGCAAGCCAAGGGACGACGCTTCCGCTGCTCCGCTCGTGGTCGACGTGGTGGGCGTCGAGCACTCCACCGACCGCAAGGCGATGGCGGCGTACCAGCGTGGCCGAACCGCAGCCGACCTGTACGTCAACCCGTTCGACCCGGACGCGCATTACCGACTCGGCCGGGACCTCCTCAGCGAGGAAAAGCCTGAGTTGGCTCACGCCCATTTGACCGCGGCGGTGGCCTTTCGGCCGGACTTCGAGGCGGCGCTGCTGGAGCGCTGTCAGGCCGCATTCCGCTTGCGACGCTGGGACGAGGCCGTGGCCGACGCCAGCCGGTGCCTGGAGAAGACACCCCACGATGGCGCCGCCCGATCCCTGCGAGCGGAAGCGCACCGGATGCTGGCGCGCTACGAGGAAGCCGCTGCGGATTACACCGGCGCCATCGAGCGGGATCCCCGAGACCCCAAGCTGTACGAAGGCCGTGCCATTTGCTATGCGGCACTGGGCAAGCCGGACCTGGCCAAGGCGGACCGCGAGCAAGCGCTCAAGATTGGTGCCTCGAATGCAGGACCGTGAACGACTCAGCGTCCGCGGCGGCGTCTAGGCTCGGGTGGTATAGCCATCTGGTCGGCCACCTCAAGCAGCCGGGCCAAAGGCAATTCGAAGCCAGGCAATAGCGGAGTGCGAAAGGTTTCTTTTTCGGCAAGGACTGTATCCTGCAACGCCTTGGCCTTTTTGCGAACCACCGTCATGGTCCGCTTGAAGCGGTCAATAATCCAGTACTCCGCGACGCCCAGCTTCAGATACTCCAGCCGTTTCTCGATGTAGTCCCGTCGCCGGTCTCGGCTGGCGGCGGAGACAAACTCGACGGCGATGGTTGGTAGGTCGCGTTTCCAATCGGGCATGCGTCCGAATCCGGCCCAGATCACTCGATCGGCTCGACGGCGGCTGTCCTTGGTGCGGACATAACGCCCCGGCAACGTGGCGTCGAGCGCTGCGCCTTGGGGATGTTGTGTTTTGTAGATGTACAGCCAAGCCCCGAGCACCTCATTCGGTCCAACTTCCGACTCCAGGGGGAAGGGATTCACAATCAGCATTCCGTGAATCAGCTCGTAATGATAGGTGTCATCGTATTGCTCGATGGCGTCGAATTCTTGGGGCGTCATCAACATGCCGTTGTGCTCGGGACCCAACACGAATTTGGATTCTGCGGTTGCAATGTTCATGACAGACCTCCACGTGCTGGTTGCCATCGTCGCGGATTGGGAAGTGGGAAGCAAGGTCGATTGCATGCGTGCAACGCCGCTCCTGCGGGAATGAAACCTTACGCGCCGCTGCCTCGGTTGGCGCGCACAAACAGCTTGCGGATGAGCAGCCGAAAGCCGGGTAGCACCGTCCCGCCGTCGAGAAATTGTTTCTCCCGGAGCAAGGTAGACTGATCGGGTGCCGTGTAGACTTCTGCCGTACGAGTCTCGGGATCAATCAGCCAGACCAGCTGCACCCCGGCATCGAAGTATTCGCGGATCTTGCGCTTCATCTCCGCCTCGGTGTTGCTCTCACTCAGGACTTCGACAGCCAGATCCGGCACCAGATGCGGGACCGGCTCGCGGGGTATCTTCCGCTTGGGCAGCCGCTTCCAGGAAATGAAGGACACATCCGGTATCCGTACGAGGCGAGGGGCCAGTCGAATCATCCCGTCCGCTCCGGCCACAATGCCGAGATTGTGCAGCGTCAAGAAGTCTTCCAAGAAATAGCTGAGGGCGATAGCCAAACGCGATTCATAGAAGCCCATGGGTTTCTCGACCAAGACGCCATCGACCAGCTCGCACAAGCGGTTCTCGCGTGCTTCGATCGTGATCACATCCTGCACGGTGGCAGTCCCGGGATGGGGATGAAGCCGGACGCGGTTGGCGGGAACCGATCCCAGCCGCTCCAAGAGATCGGCCACCGTCCAGGTCTTGGGTACCAAGGCAGTTGAATTCGTCATCGGCGACTCCCTTACTGGGCACAGCACAGGACTATTGTTCCGCGGAGGGAAAGACGCGCCAAGAGTGAAGTGGAACCGGCCTGGCCGACAATCATAGCAGTCGTCGCGCTCCAGGAGGAATAGAAAATACGGCATGGTTCAAATAGGGGCGGCACGCTCTGAGTCTTCGAAGGGCGTGTCTGCCGCAACCCACGCCCTTCGAAGACTCAGGGCGTGCCACCCGGAAACAGAACGAGAACCGATCATGCAACGCCGTCCACGCAGTACACCCTCTGGAGAACACCGAGCCGTTCTCCTGGAAGAAGCGCTCGCCCTCCTGGCACCGCAGCCAGGGGCCACGGTCGTGGACTGCACCGTCGGCTGGGCCGGGCATGCAGTCGAACTGCTGCGCCGAGTCGGTCCCCAGGGGCATTTGATCGGGATCGACTTCGATCCAGAGAACCTGTCTCGTGCCCGCGAACGTCTGGAAGCGGTTGGATTCCCCTTCACGTTACATCACGGCAATTTCGCAGCCCTACCGACGATCCTAGCGACCGCGGGACTGATGTCGGTCGACGGCGTACTCGCGGATCTAGGTATGTCGAGCATGCAAGTGGACGATCCCGAGCGCGGTTTCACCTACGTCCGCGAGGGAGCGCTCGACATGCGCATGGATCGCTCGCGCGGACGTACGGCGGCGCAATTGCTGGCGACTCTCTCCGAAGTGGAACTCCGCCAGGCGCTGCACGATCTCGGCGATGAGCCGGAGTCAGCACGCATCGCGGCGGCCATCGTCGCAGCCCGGCAGCAGGACCCCATCGAGCGGACGGGCGACCTGGTCCGGCTCATCCGAGAAGCAACCGACACGGGCATCAAGCCGTGGCGGCTCCATCCAGCGCCGAACCGCTGGAACCTGCATCCTGCGGCCCGCACGTTTCAGGCCCTGCGCATCCTCGTCAACCGCGAACTGGCGAACCTCGAGCAGCTGCTGCGGGTGCTGCCCACCTGTCTGGCACCGGGCGGCAAGGCGGCCATCATCAGCTTCCATAGCGGCGAGGACCGCCTGGTGAAAGCCGCTTTCCGTACCGGTCTGCATAACGGCGTCTACTGCGAGATTTCACCCGACCCGGTGCGGCCAACCTGGGCGGAGCGCAGCACCAACCCCCGAGCCCGCTCGGCGAAGTTAAGGTATGCTCGCCGCGGCGAGGCGTCTTGAACCGAACCACGCGCCAAGCTCACTTGCCATTGCCATTCCGGTCGCGCCTTCGACAATAAGCGCATCGTTCGCCCGCAACCGGGATTCTTCAGGGTTTATCATGCTCGGCCAACACATCGACAGCCTGGATTCTCCCCAACTCCTGATCGACCTCGACATCGTCGATGCCAACTTGCAGCGCATGTTCGGGGCGTTTCGCGACCAGCCCGTGAGCGTGCGCACTCACTTCAAGTCGCTCAAATGTGCCGGCCTGGCACGTTACATTGCGGCGGCGGGGTGCAAGCAGTTTCTCTGTGCGAAGCTCAATGAGGCCGAAGTCCTGGCCGACGCCGGGCTGACCGACCTCCTCATCGCTAACCAGATCGTCGGGCCGATCAAGCTGCGCCGCCTGGCGGAATTGGCGCGGCGCGCCCAGGTCAGCGTCTGCGTCGATGATCCGCGCAACATCGACGATCTGGCCCAGGCCGCTCGGGCCGCAGGGTCGACCCTCGGCGTACTGGTGGAAGTGGACATCGGCATGGGGCGCTGCGGCGTCGAGCCGGGTGAGCCGGCACTGGCGCTGGCCCGGCGCATCCAGGCCAGCCCGGGGCTGCGCTTCCTCGGCTTGCAGGGATACGATGGGCATTTGCAGCTCCTCGCTGATCCGACCGAACGCCGGGCCAAGTGCTTGCACGGTCTGGAACGACTCATTGGCACCCGTCGCTTGATCGAGCAAGCCGGCATTCCGGTGCAGGTAGTGACCGGGGCAGGCACCGGCACCTGGGAGTTCGTCGGTTTCCACGAGGGTATGACCGAGATTCAACCCGGTTCGTTTGTCTTGATGGACTGTGCCTACCATACGGTGCGGCCGGAGTTTCGCTGTGCCCTGTCGATCCGCGCCACGGTGATCAGCCGGCGTCCGGGGTTGTACGTGCTCGACGCCGGCAGCAAGGCCATCTCGCGCGATTTCGGGACGCCGGTCATCAAGAATCGGCCGCAGGATCGCGTCCTGTCCCTGTCCGAAGAACACACACGGGTTGCCAGCGACGATGCGGAGGTGCAAGTTGGCAATCGCTTCGAGGTGATCCCGGCCCATTGCTGCGCCACGATGAATCTGCACCGCGCCTGCGTCGCCGTGCGCCAGGGGCGAGTGGAAGCGCTGTGGCCAATTGAGGCCAGTGGCCGTTACGATTGACACAGGACAGAGGACAGAGGACAGAGGACAGAGGACAGAGGACAGAAATCGGGTGCGTGGTTCTGTCCTCTGTCCTCTGGTTGGAAAGGGGCAAGGGTGTGCGCAACGGCAAGTTGCAAGTCGGCATCGTCGGGGTCGGCGGCATTGGTCGCGATCAGCATCTGCCCGGCTGGGCCAAGGTTCCCTTTGCGGAAATCGTCGCCGCCGCGGACATTTCGGATGAGACGCTCCAGCGGGCGTGCGAACCCTATTCCATCCACCACCGCTACACGGATTGGCACGAACTCGTCGCGCTGGACGGCCTCGAGATCGTGGATATCTGCACGCCGAACCGCCTGCACACGCCAATCGCGCTCGGGGCGCTGGCCCACGGCCGACACGTGCTCTGCGAGAAGCCGTTGGCCACCACGTCGGAGGAAGTCCGGCAGATTCGCGACGCCGCCCAGCACGCCGGCCGACTGGTCATGGCGGCCCAGCACTTTCGCTTCGAGCCGAGCTGCCGGCAGCTCAAGGCTTTGATCGAGGGAGGCATGGTCGGCGACCTCTACTACGCCCGAGCGCAATGGCTGCGCCGCCGACTGGTGCCGCCGCGTGCTACCTTCATCGAGCGCCGTTTCAGCGGGGGTGGGCCAGCCTTCGACATCGGCGTGCATATCCTTGACCTGGCCTACTGGCTGCTGGGAGCGCCCGAGCCGGTAAGCGTCTCCGCTGCCCTGGACATGCAGCTCGCCCACCGCAGCGACCTGACCGGCGGCTGGGGTGACTGGGATCGGGAGCGCTTCGATGTGGAGGATTTCGCCGTCGGCCTCGTGCGCTTCGCTAACGACGCCACGTTGGTTCTGGAAACGAGCTGGCTGGCGTTTCAACCGGAGTCGGAGCTGATTCGGTTACAGTGCTACGGCAGGCATGGCGGCTTCGTGTGGCCGGACAACATCGTGGTGGGCGAAACCAACCGTGTGCCGTGGACTCTGCGTCCGGACGAAACAGTGAAAAGCACGACAGGCCATCACGAGGAAATCCTTCAGTTCGCTCTGGCGGTGCGCGATGAGTTGCCGAGCCCGGTGCCGGTCGCAGAATCGCTGGATGTGGTGCGGATCCTGGAGGGGTTCTACCGTTCCGCCGAGGCGAAGCGCGAAGTGTTGCTCGCGTGAGGGGCGAACAAGAACACGTTTAGCCGATAGCTTCGGGCGAGCGCGGAGAGCGTGCTCGCCCGAAGCTATCGGCTAAACGTGGAAACTGTTGTTGAACACCGACTTATCCCAGCAGCAAGCTAGCTTCCCAACCGACCCGTTCCGCGGAGGCACGGAGCTTTTCCAGGGCACGGTTCTGAATTTGGCGGACGCGTTCCTTGCTGATGCGTAACAGATGACCAATCTGGCGCAAGCTGTGCGTACCGTTGCCAGTCAGGCCGAAGCGGAGATCGAGCACCTTGCGTTCCCGCGGACGAAGGTTTTCCATCAGGAAGTTCAGGGCCTCTTGCCGTTCGGAGTTCTGCCGTAGGGTCTGGCTCTCGTTATCCGGCATTGCCTCGGTGAGCTTGAAGTCGCTATCATCGTCCAGGACGGCGTTGAGGGACACCGGGGCGCGCGTGGCCGTCTGGAGGTGCGTCAGGTGTTCTAGGCTGCTGCCGGTGCGCGAGGCCAATTCTTGGGGGCTGGGCAAGTGCTTGCCGCCGTGAGCCAGAGCTTCCGATTCTTGCTGGAGCAAGCCGAGCTCTTGCAAGTGATGCGGCGAGAGGCTAACCAGGTGGCTCTGCCGCGCTACCGCAATCTGCAAAGTCTGGCGAATCCACCAGGTGGCGTACGTGGCCAGCCGCGTGCCGTGGCTGACATCGAAGCGATCGATGGCCTGCATCAAGCCGCACACCGCTTCTTGTAGCAGATCGGAGTAGCTCAAAGCGTGATGGCGGAAGCGCTTGGCAACGTGAGCGGCCAGGCGGATATTGGCGGAGGCCAGTCGATGCTTAAAATGGATGTAGCGGTCGTGCAGGCGGCGAACGGCGAGAACTTCACGGGCTTCCGGATTACAGTAGTCACGGATGAACTGGGCCATTGGCCAAGGCTCGAGGGGCGGCCGATGGGCCCGCAGGCGGGGAAAATGCCGAATCAAGACGCGGACCAACTCGCTCTTGCAATCCCAGAAGCTAGCCAATAATTCCCGTTCTTCCTCCGGCGTGAGCAAATCCGACGAGAAAATGGTGGTGGTGGCGGGCGTGGAAGCAACAGCATTCCCTGGCGCCGGACGGCGCTTTCGACGTTGAGCCTTCATAGCCTTCCTTCCCAAAGTCGTCTGGTCTTTTCTCGAGCCCACGTGGCAGTGGCGAGTCACAGAGACCGATCAGTGCCCCTTGATCGGCGGCGAACCGTCCCTAGCGAAGGCGGGAGAGGGAAGGCTTCAACGGCTCCCTCAACAACTGCTACACCTTTCGCACAAGCGCGGTCGTGTTCTCCGAGGTCCGGAAACAACAAAAAGTCGTCAGTGCTTGAGCGAGGAAAACCGGCGGCGTCCTGGATCCCTCCAGGCGGTAGCTTTGCTCGGTTTCCCGAAGACACCCCGCAATTGTAAATACCGTAAGGAGCCATATCAAGAGTTATTATCGGAAATCCCCCATTATTTGCGCCCCAGCAACCTTGCCTCGTAGTGGAGTAGGCTCCGCCGCGATCCGGATCGCCCCAGAAGGCCGCTTTTCTGTACGCTCGTCTAGGTAAAGTGGTTCGGTTTATCCGGGTGGCACGCCCTGAGTCTTGGAAGGGCGTGGGGCTGCGGTAAAGCACGCCCTTCCAAGACTCAGGGCGTGCCACCCAGACGTATCGGACACCGAAGGCAGCGTGTCTTGACAGGTGCATTTGGATCTTACACGAATGTGAGCTATAAGAAGAAGGAGAGGTCTCAGCGTCTTTTTTGGGCGCCACCCGTTCCTGAGACCCGTTGGGTTCGCCTGGGGCCCCCAATGAGCACGAATAAATGCTCCCTGCTCGTCGTCGATGATGAACCCTATATTCTTACCACGCTCTCCGTCTTTCTCAGTCGTGACTTCGACGTGGTCACGGCCGATTCGGCGGCCGCGGCTCAAGAAGTGTTTGCCCGCCAGCGCATCGACCTGATCCTGAGCGATCAGAAGATGCCGCGCATGAGTGGCGTGCACCTGCTGGAATGGGTCCGGCAACATCATCCCAAGACGATCCGCCTGCTGATGACCGCGTTCGCGGAACTCGAAGACGCCGTCGAGGCGATCAACCGCGGCCAGGTCTATCGCTATCTTTTCAAGCCCTGGCGTGCCGACGAGCTCCTTCAGATTCTCCGCGATGCTTGCCGGACCTACCAGCTGGAGCGGCACAACGAGCAGCTTCTGGAGGAACTGCGCCAGTCCAAGCTGGATCTGGAGGTCCGTGTCCAGGATCGCACGCGCGAGCTGGAAGAGATCAATCACCTGCTCCAGCAGAAAAACCTGATGCTGGAGAAGCTGGCTCTGACCGATCCCCTGACCGGCCTGCCCAACCGCCGGGCCATGGACCGCCTGGCCGAGTCCGAAGTGCGCCGCCGAGCCCGTTATCCCAGTCCGCTCGCTGTGGCCTTGATCGATGCCGATCATTTCAAGCAGATCAATTGCCGCTACCTGGTCACGGGGGGCGATCAGGTGCTGATCGACCTGGGCAAGACGCTGTTGGGATCGCTGCGTACCGTGGACTCCGTCGGCCGCATTGGCGGTGAGGAGTTCCTGCTCATGGCACCGGAAACCAACCTCGAAGGAGCTGTGGTCCTGGCTGAGCGCATCCGCTCGGCGGTGGCGCAGACCCACTTCTCGTACAAGGACGAGGCAATCGAGCTGACGGTCAGTATCGGCTTCGCCGTCGCTGAAGCCAGCGTCGCGGCGGACTATGACCTGCTGAAGCACATGGCGGCCGCCGCCTTGGGAGAGGCCAAAGCCACGGGGCGGAATCGCTGCATCGTCCGCGCCCTGCCGCCGATGTTGACCCGTGTCGCCGAGTGAAGTGCCATCTCCGAGCACGGCCCCAATCCACTCTCATTCGGTTCCTCCCAGTTTTTTCTGCACGCCTCGGATTTGCATGCTACCATTTTCCTGAGCGGGGCCGGAACAGAGGCCAATGAATGGAACCCCCGCCGGACATCCCTCCCCGAAGCCGTCCAGCCGACGCACACGCCTGCATCGTCCCCAAGGTCGAGAAGCAACGCAACCGGGGCCGGAACAGAGGCACTATGGGCACCAAGTTCGTCATGGACGACCGCGGCTACGTGGTGGACAACCGCCACGTAGTCGCGGCCGCTTCGGGATGGCTTATCTCATCATCGCAAAGCTTCCCTTTAGTTGCTGGACAACCACGCTCGAAGAGCTTAGCCTGGGGCGCAGCGCGCCAGCTGGTTGGCATCGCTGTCTCTCTCGTTGAGGTGCTGCGCCATGATGAACCCAACTTACGCTTCGTTGCGGCTTTTCTCCAAGGCGGCCCTGAGTTGTCTGGTGTTGTTGCTCGGCGCCTGGGATGCACGGTCCGCGGAGCCGGAATGGCAAGTGGGGCTGGCCCAGGTAAAAATCACGCCGCCCTGGCCGGTCGTCATGGCCGGCTATGCCGGGCGGGACAAACCCTTTGAAAAGGTGGAGACCGATCTGTACGCCAAGGCCCTGGCCCTGAAAGACCGCCAGGGGCAGCTTGGCGTGCTCGTGACCAGCGATCTGCTAGGCTTCTCGGCCGCCGTCGCCGAGCCAATTTGTGCCCGCCTCCAGCAGAAGATCGGCCTGCGGCGAGAACAGATCCTGCTGAACTCCGCGCACATTCACACCGGCCCGCAATTGAGTCTGAACCCCAAGGGCCGGGAGAGCCAGGCGGCAGGTGATGTCCAACGTACTGTCGAGTACACGCGGCAGCTCCAGGACCAGATCGTGGACCTGGTGGCGCAGGCGGTCTCGCACCTCGAGCCGGCGCAGTTATCGTGGAGCGTGGGGTCTGTTCCTTTGTGATGAATCGGCGCGAGTTTACGCCGACGGGTGTCATCCTCGGGGTGAATCCGCGTGGGCCAGCGGATCGCAGCGTCCCGGTGCTGCGCGTCGACACGCCGGAAGGCAAGCTGCGTGCCGTGCTGTTCGGGGCGGCGGTGCATAACACCACCTTGACGCAGAAGCATTACGAGCTCTGTGGCGACTACGCCGGCTTTGCGCAGAGCTATATCCAGGAGCGCCATCCCGGAGTGCAGGCGCTGTTCATGCTCGGGTGTGCCGGCGATGCCAACCCGCATCCACGCGGCAGCATGGAACTGGCCCGCCAGCATGGTGCCACGCTCGGCCAGGAAGTCTGCAACCTGCTCCAGACGAAGTTCCAGCCAGTCCGCGGACCGCTCCAGATCGCTTTCGAGCGCGCCGCCCTGCCACTCCAGGTACCGCCGTCCCGCGAGGAGTTGCAAAAGCAAGCCGCGGGGAAAGATAGCACGCGGCGCGGGGCGGCCCGGCAGCTGCTCGCCGTCCTCGACCGTGGGGAGAAGCTGCCAACGCACTATACCTGTCCGTTTACGGTATGGCAAATGGGCCAGGACCTGACGCTGGTGGGATTACCGGGCGAGGTGGTCGTGGATTATGCCCTGCTGCTGGAGAAGGCGCT
>JBGQLF010000065.1:0-14564 GCA_041499985.1 Gemmataceae bacterium | reverse complement strand
GTGCTGCTGGGCAATGGCGATGGCACCTTCCAGCCCCGGGTGGACTATGCCACGGGGGCTACTCCCACGGCCGTGGCAGTGGGCGATTTCAACGGCGACGGCAACCTGGACCTGGTCGTGGCCAGTGGTGAGCTCGATAACCTCGGGCTGCTGCTCGGCAACGGCGATGGCACCTTTCAGAAGGTCACTGATCTCGGCGAGGGCGGCCAGTTCTTTCCCACCGCGGTGGCCGTGGGCGACTTCAACCGTGACGGCCGGCTGGATATCGTGTCGACCAATGCCAGTGGCAACGAAGTGAGCGTGTTGCTGGGCAACGGCGATGGCACCTTCCAGCCCCCGGTGCAATACGGCGTCGACGGCTTTCCGTTAGCGGTCGTGGTGGGCGATTTCAACCACGACGGCAACCTCGACCTGGCGACGGTCAACGAGAATAGCAACGACGTCAGTGTGCTCCTGGGCAATGGCGACGGCACCTTCCAGGCCGCCCGCGAGTACGCGGTCGGGTTCATGCCGGTTTCCCTGGCGCTGGGCGATTTCAATGGGGATGGCAACCTCGACCTGGTCGCGGCGAACAGTGCCGACGATGACGTGAGTGTGCTCCTGGGCGATGGCAGCGGCAACTTCACTGCGCGCATGGGGTCGCCGATCACGGTGAGCGGGACTCCCACCTCGGTGGCCGCGGCCGATCTCAACGGCGATGGCACCCTGGATCTCGCCGTCGTCAACAAGAGCAACATCGTCAGCGTGTTCGCTGGCCGCAAGAATGTACTCACGCACTTCGGCATGAGCGTTCCCAGAAGCGTCGTGGCCGGGATGCCGATCACGGTCGCCGTCGCCGCGCTCGACGCGGGGAACAACCGCGATCCCCTCTTTACCCTGCCCGTCCACTTGACGAGCTCGGACGGAGCCGCAGTGCTTCCGAGTGCTTACACGTTCCGGCTCACCGATTTCGGCATCCGAATGTTCACGGTCACCTTGAAGACGGCGGGCAGCCAAACCCTCATGGTGACCGATCTCCTGGGCAACTTTGTCGGCAGCATCAACGTGACCGTCGTTCCGGCTGCCGCCAGCCAACTCGCGCTGACCGGGTTCCCCGGCGCCGGCACCGCAGGCGTCTCGGGCAGCTTCACCGTCACCGCCCAGGATGCCTTTGGGAACACGGCCTCAAGCTACCAAGGCACGGTGACCTTCCGGAGCAGCGATAGCCAGGCCGTGCTGCCGGCGGACTATACCTTCAACGCCAGCGACGCTGGCGTGCACACGTTCAGCGCCACCCTGAAGACGGCGAGTAGTTCGTCGCTCACGGTTGCCGACACCGTCGTGCTCCGTATCACCGGGACGCAGTCCGACCTGGCGGTTCAGCCGGCGGCGGTGACTCAGTTGTTTGTCACCGGCCTGGACACACCACGCCCCGCAGATGCTTCGAGCCTCATCAGCCTGCATGCCCAGGATGCCTTTGGCAATCTCGTGACCGATTACGCAGGCACGGTAGCCTTTGCCAGCAGTGACCCCGGTGCTCAGCTGCCGAAAGACTACACGTTTGCGCAGGACGACCACGGCATTCATAACTTCCATGTCTTCCTCGAGACGGCGGGCAGTCAGTCGCTGACCGTGACCGATGTGGAGGACGGTTCGCTCACTGGGAGCCGGATGGCAACGGTGACGCCCATTCTGACGCTTCGGGGAGCCGACCAGGTGGTCGTGGGAACCCCGTACACTTTGGAACTGGCCACCACCGATCTGGGCATGGACCGCATTACTCAGTGGAAGATCACCTGGGGAGACGGCACGGTCGAGACGGTTGCGGGCGACCCCAGCGCGGTGACGCACATCTACACCCGGGGTCCCAGGGTAGATACGATCTCGGCCACCGCGACGGATCTCGCCGGTGCAGTCCCTGCCGCCAACACGATCCGCGTGCGCGTGCTGGTCCCCAAGATCGCGAACGCGGACAGCCGGCACGTCGAGCCGGGCCAGCGCGTCACTTTCCAGGTCGGCGGGATCGGGGCGACGGTCGCTTCTTCCCCCAACGATGCTGATGGCGTGAATGTGTTGGAGGCGGTTTACCAGAGCGATCCCGAGGCACGCGAGGCCGATGGCGCCGCTTTCTACGACCTTCAAGTGGACAACGCCAGTGACGAAACCACGCTCACGGCGACGTTCAGCTTCCCCGCCGGCGCCGCCAACCCCACGCTCAAGTTCTTCGACGAAGCGACGAATACTTATCAGATCGTGCAAGGGAGCACCCTCGGTCCCAACTCCCTGGTCATCGATCGGGTGGCCAACGTCATCCAGGTGACCTTTGACCGCTCGAGCTCGCCGTCGATTCGCAACCTGAATGGGACGGTATTCACCATTGCTGTCCCGACCACCACAACCCAGACGACCGATGTCAGTCCGTCCCTGGCCCTGGCCAACACGAGCAGTCCTTCCAACACGGTCAGCGATACCGCGACGGAGAACGGCCTGGTACAGACAACGACGTTTGTGAGCACCAACCAGCTGACCCTGGCGCTCTCGGCGTCGCAAGACAGCCAGCTGACCGCCAGCCGAGCCGCGCTGGGAGGCGGCGGGGAAAGTGGTACGGGGCTGTCGGCCGCACCGGAGGAGGCTGGCGACGGTGTGTGGCTGCGCTGGTTCATGAAGCTGCTGCAAGATGTGCCACAATGGTTGCAACGATTCCGCGATGTCCAAGGGCTGCGGCAAGGGCACCAAGAGTCCCCCGCAACGACCGATGCCGGCGAACTCCTGGGGGAGGAAGCAGCGCCGGATGCCGGCAGCCAGTCGCGCCAGGATGTGCTCGGCGATCTCTTTGCACAGGCTTTGCCGGACGACCAGAACGGGTTGACCGACGGCACGACGGCACCTTGGTTGGGGGAAGCAGTGGCCGCTTCGGGGGTGATCGAAGAGCCTGCCTATCGGCCGTGGGTCTTGGCCGTCTCATTGGTGTATCTGGCTTGCCAGAAAAGCTCCGCACGTCCAGAGCGCCGCGGACTACTCCGGCCGGATCTGCCGCGGCCTGACACCAAGGACGAAGGTAGAACGAATGACCGAGGACGAAAAAAACTAGTTGGCTGAACACCATGAAAGCTGTCATCGCTATAGACAAGGTCTCCAAGTCTTATCGCATCGGTACCCGGCGAGCGAACGGGTACCAGACCTTGCGTGACACCCTGGCGGAGGCTGCGTCGGCATCCTGGCGCAAGCTCGGTGGTCTCGCGCGCCGGTTTTCCGGGCCTCGATCGGAGCCAGCTTCCGGCGAGGCCGCCGGCTCGATTTGGGCTTTGCGCGAGGTCTCCTTCGGAGTCCGACCGGGCGAGGTCGTGGGCCTGATCGGGCGCAATGGAGCCGGCAAATCGACTCTGTTGAAGATCCTCAGTCAGATTGTCGAACCGACGGATGGTCGGGTCGAACTGAGGGGACGGATCGGGAGTCTCTTGGAAGTTGGGACCGGCTTTCACCCGGAACTGACGGGACGCGAGAACATCTACTTGAACGGCGCCATTCTCGGGATGAAACGGCATGAAATCACCCGCAAATTTGACGAGATCGTTGCTTTCGCTGGCGTGGAAAAGTTCCTGGAGACTCCCGTCAAACGCTACTCCAGCGGCATGTACGTTCGCTTGGCATTTGCGGTAGCCGCCCATCTGGAGCCCGAAGTGCTTCTGGTGGATGAAGTCCTCGCAGTAGGGGATGTGGAGTTTCAGAAGAAATGCCTCGGGAAGCTGCACGATGTGGGCAAGGAAGGACGCACCGTGCTGTTCGTGAGCCACAATCTGGCGGCGTTGCAGACGCTGTGCCGGCGCGGCGTGGTCTTGCGCGACGGTCAAGTTTATGCTGACGACTCCATCGATGGAGCGATCCGAACCTATCTTCAGTCCATCGAACAGAATGCGTTTCAAAAGTTGTCCGATCGGACGGATCGTGCCGGACAGGGGAAGATCAAGCTCGTGGACGTCGAGATTCACAGCAGCGAGGAGGGGATCTCAACGACTCTGGCGACGGGGCGTCCGGCGCGCTTCCTCTTCCACGTCAATGGAGTGCAGCCTGGTCTTAGCTGTATCTTTACCATCTACGACCAACGTGGACTGCCGGTGGCGCATTTTAACAGTGCCGTTCACAGCCCGGAAGACACGCAGGATACCGCAATCGGCAGCCAATTGCTGTGCGAACTCGATGAACTGCCCCTGTACCCCGGCCGTTATCGCATTAACGTGGCCATCCGACTAGGGGTGGAGTTGCAGGACCACGTTGAAGGAGCCAGGTTCTTCGATGTGGAACAAGGAGCCTTTCGGGGTCGACCAACGCCCAGCACTCCGGGCTACGGGAACGTATGTCTGCACCATCGTTGGAAACTGCCGATCTAACACCGTGTATCCAGCTTGTCCTCACGACGAGTATGGAGATGTCTGTGTATTCGATGCTAAAAACGGTCTCAAAAAGGGGGCTGGACCCGTGATTGTAGGTGTCCAGTCCCCTTTTCGAAACCGTTCTTGAGGGTCCTCTCCGAGCGTGCGCTGCTGGCAGGGACCGTCATTTGGGAAGTGGCATCACCGGAATGAAGAGAGGGTCTTTCCATGAGAATTCTTGTCGGCCACGGTTCCGTAGGCAACCTAGGCGACACCGCCATGCTGGAAGCGGTGGTCTCCAGGCTGCACCAGCTCGACCCGGACTGCACGTTGTGCGTGCGCGACCGACAGGGATTGCGAACAGACCTCTGGGACTGGGAGAGGGTCACACCGACCACGTTCGACCTCGCACTTCCTGGCTTGCCCCAGGTTCCCTACTTGTGGCGCTACGAGAAGCAATGCCGCGCGGTCTGGAGAAACGGCTGCCACGCCTTGCTGGATCGGCTTATCGATCCAGGGCAGATTCTTGTGGGGAAGGGTAGCTCGGCACTGCCCCTGGACACCTTCTGCCAAGGTTATGATGCTCTGCACATTGTCGGCGGGGGGAACTTGACGGATACGTTCCCCGGTGAGCTCTGGCAGCGGTGCTGCTTGATCCACACGTTTGCCGCCCAGAAGAAGCCGGTCGTCCTCACCGGGCAACAACTTGGTCCTTTCCGCACCTGGTGGTCACGGGATGCACTCCGGCGCGCGCTGCGAAAAGTTGATTTCGTCGGCTTACGAGAGCCGACCGACTCGCTCGACTTCTGCAAGTGGGCCAAGCTGTCACCGGAGCGCTATGCGGTGACTGGAGACGACTCGTTTGGATGCGAAGCAGAGCACTCGCCGGAACTCGATGCCTTGCTCTCTCGGTACTTGCTGATTCCGGGAAGCTTCTTGGCTGTGAATGTGCGGATTGCGGACTATGCCCCATCCCAAGGGAACTATCTCCAGCAATTCGCGCAACTGGTCGCGGGTTTGACGCGCCACTATAACATGCCGGCAGTCGTCGTACCCATTGCTCTCAATGCAGGTGACAGTGATATTGTGGCGGGGTACAAGCTTCAGAAGGTAGCGAGGAGCGGCTCGGTTCAAGTTCTGAATGAGCCGGAGCTCAGCCGGAGATTGGTAAAGGGGGTTCTCGGGAAAGCGTTTGCCGCAGTGGGAGTCTCGTACCATTTATGCACATTTGCACTCTCGCAAGGGATACCAGCGATTTCCACAGTCGATGGGGAATACTACGCGCAGAAAGCACGAGGCCTGGTCCGATTCTGGGGAGATGAGCGGCTGTCGTTACCCCTGCGCGAATGCGGGACAGACGTCGCCCTCAAGAAAGCGACCGACTTGTTCGACGATCGCCAATTCCGAGAAGTCTTGCCGCGGCGGGCGAAGGCGGCCGTTGCGAACTGGCAAGAGGCTTTTGATCAAACGGTTCACAGGGTGTTCCGTGACAGGGGCAGATCGATTACGCCCAAGCAGGGGACCTTTTCCCCAACCCCGTCAGCCCCTTCCGTGGAGAGTTCTACTCGACGCGGGCCGGTTTGACACAAGCCCGAAGCGCCAGCGAGGAACGTCCCCGCGCTGGCGCTTCGGCGCTCGTGGCAGGGTTTCCCGCATCGAGTATCCCCCTCATCCCGCCTCGGCGAGCGTAGGGTTCGAAGGCGAAGTGAGAATGCGACTCGCGTACGCAGGTTGGTAGTGATAGTCCGGGTCCCCGGCATCTTGAACACGATAACCACCAGGCTGGGCACAGGAGCTGAGAATCCCTTTGCAGAAGGATCTACACAGCGCATAGGCCCGGGACAAGTCCTGTTTGCGCTGGCGCAAGAAGGCCACGAAGGGCAGCGGCAGCAATGTGCTCAACCACAGCAGCCAGATATGCGGATGGGTCGGCCTGAGCCAGGCAGCTTGCCAAAAAAAGCCACGGGCTCCCGACACATTTCCTTGCTGGAATACCTGATAGCCGACGTTAAAGGAGAGATCGAACAATCGTTGTCTTACGGCCTGTTTGCCGGCTACACGCCACAAAGAAGGGTCGCCACGGAGGGTTTTCTGGAGAACCTCCAAGAACGTCCGATGCATGGAGAACACATTTCGGCTCATGTTCGTGGAGTGCTCTCGATAGATCGTAAGCGGCCGCGGAACATAAGCAAATTTTTCGTGACGTGCCAAGCGCAGCCATAAATCATAGTCTTCGTGACCGGCTACCAGACTTTCGTCGAACAAACCAACATCCTGCACACGCTGTTTCCAAACAATCACGGTAGAGGGAGTGATTCCGTTACCTTGAAATAAGCGTTCGTAACAATGGCCCACAAACTCGTGACGTGCAATTCGACTCGGGGCGTATTCCCCGGTCTCCTCATTGCGGCGGACAAGATCCGAATGAACGAGCGCCACCTGGGGATCCGCCAACAACAACTCAACCTGTAACTCCAGTTTCTCGGGATACCACACATCGTCGGCATCCAGAAACGCCAGCACCTCGCCCTGGGAGATGCGAATCCCCGCATTGCGAGCTCCGGGCAGGCCTCGATTGGCTTGACGAAGGTATCGAATGTGCGATCGATACGGTGCAAGGACCTGTTCTGTTTCATCGGTGGAGCCATCATCCACCACAATGATTTCTACCGGTGAATAGGTTTGCGCCAGCGCACTCTCCACTGCCTGGCGTACATAGCGAGCACAGTTGTAGCTTGGGATGATGACACTGACCAGAGGTCGGTCCTTTGTCCCGAGCCTGTCCCGCGTGGTCCCGACCCATGTACTCCGCTGGGTGTTGTCCACTTGCACAGAATGTGGGAGTCGCAGTCGATACAGTTTCCCTCGCGATGATGTCTGAGTAGTTTCCCGAATGTCAGGAATGGTCTCCTGGTAAGCGTCTGGCAAGCTTCGAAGCTCTCCTCGAGCAGACCGGGGCCGAATACTTGCAACCCCATACTCGACCGACAGCGTTTCTTGGCCGGACTCACTCTGATCAGCTTTTAGGACACGATTGGCCTTGCGATGCGAAGGTACTTGACCCACTGAAGTGCCCTGGGCCACGGTCTCCCGCAGGCACTCCACCAGGTTCTGAAGCCTCGAAGCAAGGAATTGGACCGGAAAGGAAGTTCTTTTTTCTTCCTTCTCTTTACTAAGATCGAATTTCATTCCACGCGCCTTTCATCTGCTGTGAAGGTGGACACACCAATCCAGGTGCCAGTCTTCACCGATTCGAATAAAGATCACTTAGACCTGGGCGACCGACAGCCTCCTGACTGGGGGACTTCTTGCTGGTGAGGCGAACAGGAGTGGCGCGGCAACCGGTCCGCGCGTCAGAGCAAGCGGCATGTCAGGCCCTCTTCTCGGTGGATGAACCAACAGCTTTCTGACCACACCACCTAGAGCAAAAAGGATGCCGGATGGCAGGCCTCTCCCCGCTGCGCCGATGCTCGATCGGCGCATGTCCTGACCAATTAAAGACTTGTGAATTCATCGATCCCGGACGCTCACCGCGCCACAGCCTGGATCTCCGGGGATCCACGGCCATCATATTAATGATTGTTTGCGCGTTGATGCATGCAGTGTTAACATCTCCTAACGCTGGCTCGGACCGGGGGATGCCCGTAGCCGGGTTGGAGCCTACTGGACGGGCCGACTTGCCGGTATCCTATGCGGAGAGATCGCTGGCTGAAAGAGGATCCAACCCGAGGACGACCATGACTCTAACCGGCTACCGGTTGCTGGCCCAGCTTGGAGCCGGCCCAGATGGCATTGCCTACCGCGCTCAGGTCGACGAACTTCCGGTCGAAGTGCGTGTCTTGACCGGGGCGCGGAGCACGGCTGGCCGGTGGGCCTGGGTGGCCAAACGGCTCCGCACGGTCGCCCTGCTCGAGCATCCGGCCAGCAGCCGGCTCCACGAACTGGGCCTGGAACACGAGCCTCCGTATGTAGTGCTTGACTGGGTACCTGGCCAGAGCTTGGCCCTCGCCTTTCAGAACCGGGTGCCCCTGGCTGTGGCGGAGGGAGTCGCCCTGGTCCACGACCTGGCCGCGGCCGTGAGCGCGGCCCCACCGCTGGGGCGTGCGCACCGCCGAATGTGGCCGCGCACCCTGTGCAGGACTGTCTCGGAAGGGATTCCCCACCACATCAAGGGGCTGGAGGTGAGCGTCGGTCCGGACATGTCGGCGCGTGCCAATCTGGATGCCTCTTACCGGGCGCCGGAGCAAGGAGTGGCCGGCGAAGCCACCTCTGCGGCGGATGTCTACAGCCTCGGGGCCTTGCTGCTGTGGTTGCTGAGCGGGCGGCTGATGCCGGGCGAAGCGGCCGGGTCGCAGGTGCACCACACCGTGGACCTGACGCTGCCCTCGCTGTCAGACTGGGAGTCCAAGGAAACGGCTGCGCTGAACACCCTGATTCAGGCCATGCTGGCCGGTGACCCGGGCGAACGCCCTTCGGCCAAAGAGGTTGAAGAACGTCTTGCCGCGGTCTTGAACTTCCCCCCAGCCGCGCCGGCCGGTGCCGAGGGGATCCCGTCCCGGAGCGCGCCGCCAGCAGCCGCCGCGGACGCCGCCATGACCTATGAATCCGTGGAAATGAAGTTGCCCTACGAACGACTCGGACGCTTTCGCCTCCTGGAGAAGCTGGGCGAAGGCGGCATGGGAGCCGTGTACCGCGCCGAAGACATAGCCGACGGCACCGTGGTGGCCATCAAAGTATTGCGCACCGATCGCAGTCCGAAACCGGAGGCGCTGCGCCGTTTTTACAAGGAAGCACGGCTGCTGGCCGAGGTCAATAATCCGTACGTAGCCAATCTGCTGGAGGTCAACGAAGACAACGGCACCCACTACCTGGCCCTGGAATTCGTGGCCGGCACGAACCTCGAGGACTGGCTCCAGAAACGCGGGCGCCTGGACGAGCCGACCGCCCTGGCGGTCCTGGCCGATGTTGCCCGCGCCTTGCTGGAGGCCCACGAGCGCGGCATTGTTCACCGCGACATCAAGCCGGCGAACATCCTCCTCCAAAACGATGAACGCGGAAAGATGAACGAGGAACAGCAGAAAGAAGGCAGCTCTGCTGGTTCTGAATTCATCGTTCATCGTTCAGCGTTCATCGTTCCCAAGGTCAAACTAACCGACTTTGGCCTGGCTCGTCATGTGGTGGAGTCCGAATCGCTGGAGGTGACCCGGGCGGGAGCCATTTTGGGCACACCGTTGTACATGGCACCGGAACAATGCTCCGGCAGCGGTACCGTGGACGCGCGCAGCGATGTCTACTCCATGGGGGCCACGCTGTTCCATCTGCTGGCCGGCCGGCCACCCTTTGTTGGCCCCAATCCGCTCAGCGTCATCGCCATGCACCGCAATGATCCGCCGCCCGCGCTCCAACGCCTCAATCCGGCGGTGAGCGATGGCCTCTGTCAGGTGGTGGAGAAATGTCTGGCCAAGTTACCCGACGCTCGTTATGCCAACGCCGGCGCCCTGCTGCGCGATCTGGAACGGCTGTTGCGCGGCGAGCCAGCCGGCATCACGGTCCATCCCCAACTGCCGAAGGCCGATCCCGCGAACGTGCTCCGCTACGATTTCGTGTTCGATCTGGAAGCGCCGCCGGAACAGCTGTGGCCCTATATCTCCAATACCAATCGGTTAAATCGAGCCGTCGGGATCCCGGCGGCGCAGTTCCACGCCCAAGTGGATGCCGAACGCGGCGTGCACCAGTTCGGGGAGATTCGCTTCGGCGGCGTCACCCTGGCATGGGAGGAGCATCCGTTCGAGTGGATTGAAGGGCGGCGCCTGGGGGTGCTGCGGCAATATAGCCAGGGACCGTTCAAATGGTTCGTGAGCGTGGTCGAGTTGCTGCCCCGGGCCGGAGGGGGTACTACTCTGGCCCATCGCGTCCGCCTGGAACCGCATGGCCTGTTCGGGCGGACCTTGGCTGCGGTACAGATCGGTATCAAGGGACGGCGCGATGTCGAGCGCGTCTATCGGCGCATCGACGCCGCCCTGACGGGAAAGCTCGGCAGTCGTGCCCTGGCCGATCCTTTCGAAGATCCCGCCAGTCTTTCGGGGGCGCGGCGCCGGCGGCTGGAGCGTCTGCTGGACAAGCTCACGGAACGGGGGATTGATCCCGGAGTCGTGGAACAGATCGGTGATTTCCTGGCGGAAGCTCCGGCCCAGGAAGTCGCCCGGATTCGCCCCCTGGCCCTGGCCCGCCGCCTGGCCCTCGACCCGGAACAGGTGGTGGCTGCCTGCTTGCATGGCGCGCGCGAAGGCTTGCTGGTCCTGCTCTGGGATATTCTCTGTCCTGTTTGCCGAATTCCCTCGGAGGTCAAGGACACCCTACGGCTGCTGCGTGAACACGGCCGCTGCGAAGCCTGCAACCTCGATTTCGAGCTGGATTTTGCCAATTCCGTGGAGATGATCTTTCGGGCCCATTCTGAGATCCGCGCGAGCGAGCTGGGTACCTACTGCATCGGTGGACCGGCTCATTCGCCGCATGTGGTTGCCCAGGTGCGCGTCGCGCCGGCAGAACGGATCGAGCTGGAGCTGGCCTTGACGGAAGGGAGCTATCGGCTGCGTGGACCGCAGCTGCCCTTCGCGCTCGACTTCCGCGTGCAGTCCACGGCGTCCCTGTCACGCTGGGATGTGCCCTTGTCCCGTGGTCTCGATCCCGAGTGGCCGCGCACGCTGAAGGCTGGCCGGCAGGTTCTGGTCTTGCTCAACGACCAGCCGCATGAGGTGGTCGTGCGGGTGGAGCGCACGGCGGCGCGGGACGACGCGCTGACCGCGGCCCGAGCGTCGGCGCTGGCGCTGTTTCGGGAGCTGTTTCCGGGGGAGATCCTCTCGCCGGGGCAGCTCGTCAGCGTGGCGAATATGACGTTCGTGGTCACTAACCTGGAGCAGGCCGACGCGCTGTACCAGCAACTGGGCGATGCCCGGGCCTTTGGCTTGATTCATGAACAGTTTCGCTTGCTGGACGACTGTATTCGTCGCGAGGGCGGGGCCCTGGTGAAGACCGTGGGCGAAGGTGTGTTGGCGGCGTTCCATGAGCCTGTCGCGGCCGTGCGCGCCGCGCTGGACTTGCCCTTCGTCCTGAGCCAGACAGAGGCGACGCGGGACTTGCGGCTGCGCGTGGGGGTGCATCGGGGCCCGGCGCTGGTGGCGACGCTGAACGAGCATCTGGATTATTTCGGCACGACGGTCAACGTGGCGGCCCAGTTGCCGCAGCATGGCCGGGGCGGCGAACTGATCCTCACCCAGGCGGTGTCGGCCGATCCACAAGTGGCCGCGCTGTTGCAGCTCAAGGGACTTCAGGGAGAGATTGTTTCGGTGAAGCTTGCGGGGCTGGCGAACGGCCTGCTTCAGCGGCTGGTTGTGGTTGGTTCGGGATCCCGATGAAAGCGCCTCGCCATCCCTCTCGTTCCCACGCTCTGCGTGGAAACGCACTGCTGGGACGCTCTGCGTCCCGGACCTTGACCACTCCGAGATCCCCCGCTCTTCGCGGAGTCGCGACGCAGCCCCTTTGTCAGATGAGGCACATTTCGGCCTCCACGTCGGCCTTCTCGGCAACTTCGATCAGTTTGCGATAGGTCAAGGTCGTCATCCCTTGAGGGTCACGTTCCAAAGACCACAAGCGAGCCAGAAAGATGTGGACCAGCTTGACCCGGCCGTCGTGAATCTCAATCTTGAACCCGGGCATCTTCTCGAGCATGTGTTGGCAGAATCGGGACACGCCTTTGAGCAGCGAACCGATGACTTCATCGGTCTCCTGGCTGTAGTAGACGGTCACCAGGTCGTCCACGCGCTCGGCGTAGAATGAGTCGGGCTTGGCCAGGAATTCAATGCAATCCCCATCGGGATCGTAGATAGCCGTGGGACGGAATTCCTCAGCGGGCTTGGCCAAGAGCATCATCCGCTTGGCGAATTCAGCATTGGAAGTTGTGGTCATCGTAGTCTTCGCTTGAAACGGTTTTGGTGATCCCCGGGCAAGGAGGGATCCTCGGGATCGGCCTTCTCCCAGCGCCAATTGTACGCCACGCCTTCGTCGTTGACGAACACCAAATAGACTTGACCGGGGTAGGGACGCCCCTCGCTCCCATCAGCCCGGTAGCTATGTACCGGGATGCCGCAGTAGCAGCGCCAGCCAACGCCCTTGGGGTCTTCGTCCTCATCTCGCCTCAGTCCCTCGAAAATGGCCGTGGGCTGCTGGAGGATCGCCGGGACGATGTAGCCGCACTCCTTGGCATGGCCGAAGCTTCGCTTTCCCACCGTATGGAGCCGGTCGAAAGAAATCTGCACTGCACCCATCTTGCCATCGGGTTCCAGGGCTTGGAGGGTGAGGTATTGGCGGCGCGAACCTTCTGACTTGGCCATGGGTTGTTTGTCCGTCCTGAAGGCGGCGGCGGCGAGAGGGTTCTCCGCCAGGCTGATTTCACGCTGGTAGGATACCAAAGCGCAAGCCACGGGGAAACGAGTTTCTCCATCCCTCTCCTTCCGTCCTGCCCGCGCGGCAGCGCGCACAAAGCGACCCCATCTCTTTGACTTCCTCGCTCGTCTTGTATACAGGAAGTATCCGCGCGACGAGCGGATTCCGATCCCACTTTTTGAGGAGTTTTCAGGCCATGAAATATCAACGTCTGGTAGCGGCGACTCTTGTCATGCTGGCGGCGGGGCTGCCGGTCCTGGCCCAACCACGTCCCGGTACGGCGGAGCTGCCGGTGACACGCGTGGTGATCTTCAGCAGCGGGGTCGGTTATTTCCAGCGCGAAGGCCTCCTCGATGGCCATGCCCGCATCGACTTGCAATTCCCCGCTGGCCAGATCAACGACCTGCTCAAGAGCCTGGTTCTGCAAGACGCCGGGGGCGGCCAGATGAGCACCGTCAGCTATGACAACCGCGATCCCCTCGACAAGACGCTCAAGAGTTTCGCCATCGACTTGACAAGCAATCCTTCGATCGGCCAGCTTCTGGCTCAGGTGCGGGGCGAGCGCGTGGAGGTGATCAGCTATGGCGAGCCGGGCAAAGAAGGCCAACCGACTACGTTGACGGGGGTTATCGTCGGCGTGCAGCCCATGAAGAAGCCAGTCGGTAAGGATCAGGTGCTGGAGACGGAGCAGCTCAACTTGCTGACGGAGGAAGGACTGGTGGGCGTGGGCCTGGCGCAGGTGCAGCGCGTGCGTTTCCTCAAGCCGGAGCTGGAGCAAGAATTCCGCAAGGCGCTGACGGTGCTGGCCAGCGGGCACGATCAGCAGAAGAAAACGGTGAGCCTGAACTTCCTGGGCAATGGCAAGCGGGCGGTGCGCGTCGGCTATGTCACGGAGAGTCCCATCTGGAAGACGAGCTATCGGCTCTCGCTGGACAAGGACAACGCCAAGGTCTTCTTGCAAGGCTGGGCCATCGTGGAGAACACCAGCGACGAGGACTGGAACCAGGTACGCCTTGGGTTGATCAGTGGCCGGCCGATCTCCTTCCAGATGGACCTCTACGAGCCGCTCTACGTCCCCCGGCCCCTGGTCGAATCCGAACTGTTCGCTTCCCTGCGACCCCAGGTCTATGGAGGCGATATGGTGAATCCCCTGGGGAGAGCTGCGGGCGCCATGGCCCCTCTGCCGGCAGCGAAACCCCAAGCCGATGCGGAGACTTTCCAGAGACTGGGTCAACTCGAAGCGCTCAAGGAACGCAACGCGGCACTCGGGGGAATGGGCCGGAAGCTGGGAGAGCAAGATGGCAAGAACAGGCCCGCCTTGAACTTTCGTCAGGGCGTCGCCAGCGCGGCGATTGCAACGGAGCTGGGCGAGTATTTTCAGTATGAAATCGAGCAACCCGTGAGCTTGCCCCGGCAGAAATCGGCGCTTTTGCCGATCGTCAACCAGCCGGTCGAGGCGACGCGGGTCTCCATCTACAACGAGGCGGTGCACAGCAAGCTCCCGCTCCTGGGACTGCGTTTCAAGAACACCACCGGCTTGCACCTGGTGCAGGGCCCCGTCACTGTCTTCGACGGCACGACCTATGCCGGCGATGCCCGCCTCGCCGACTTGCAGCCGAATGAATCACGCCTTCTCAGTTCGACTTCTGACCATTTCGGTGACTCAAGCAGCGGGAGCAAGGGCGTGGAGCAGCAGGGAGCGGAAGGGGCGCGCGAGTTTTGCAAAGGCCGCCTTGTACCCCGGGATGGCAAAAACCCATTCCAGCCACAGCC